>JANXQE010000196.1 GCA_025356925.1 Limisphaerales bacterium
ACGCATTCGCAACCGTAGAGTGCGGTCCATACCCGAGAGGCGGCGGCAAGACCAGCCAATTCGCGCCTGCAGAGCGATGCTACAATTCAGGGTTTTGAAATCAGGGCGCTGCCGCAAGGCCCGCCGGGTTGTTCGGCTTTACTTCCTTTCCTAAATCCCTACCGTTCGAGGGAAAATGAATTTGCTTTTTCGCCTCAGGCGATGGCTCTCCGGATGGCTCCTGCGGGGTCGCTTGCTGGATTGGTGGGTGTTACGGCGAGGACGCCAGGTGGATGCAGCTTACTGTGCTGAACTCGTTAAAATCTCATCCGCCGCACCGGCACTGCCGAAAATTCCAAACCTCAACTGCGGTAACAAGTTGAGGCAAATCCTCTGTATAGCCGACGACCTCTGGGGACCCGTCGGCCTGGCACACGATGATCTCTCCCGCATAGCCGACACCCGTGTGTTCGATTTGCATCCGGGCCTGGCGACCAAAGATCCCGAAAGTCCCGAAGGGCGCGCTATGGTCGTCAAGCTGGTCCGCGACTTTGCCAAGGCCAATCCCTCGCTGTCGCCGGACGTGGTGATATTCTACCTGCGGCCGGGATTACTTTCGGATGAGGTTTTCGATGTTCTTCGTCAATTCTGGAAATGCCCCTTGTTCGGGTGGAATCTCGACGACAAAATGGAGTTTTTCCCATACGGCGTTTTTGCGCATGGTAACCACAATTACCAGTATTGGGCTAAGAATTATGACCTGAACATCACCAACTGCCTCCCGGCAACCGATTGGTATCGGCAGAATGGTTTACCCTGTCTTTACTCGCCACAAGGGGTGCGTATCACCCCTGATATGACCTTCCCGACTTCGACCAATTTCAAGTACGAGTTCAGCTTTCTCGGCCAGGTGAAGGTGGAGCGGACGTTCGTCGTGAATCAATTGCGGCGTGCGGGAATTGGGATTCAGACTTTTGGCCGGGGCTGGCCGGGCAGCCAGCTCGTCCAGAATCCGAACGACGTGTTTCGCGGCAGCCAGATCAATCTCGGCATCGGACTGGCCTCACCATCACTTACTCTGACGACTACCAAGGCGCGCGATTTTGAGTGTCCCGCCGCGGGCGGCTGCTACCTGGCAACCTACAGTTGGGAACTGCCTTTGCTGTACGATCTGGGAAAGGAAATCCTTTGTTACCGGAACATTGAAGAGCTGATTGAAATGCATGCCTGGTATCGCCGGAGGCCGGAGGAATGCCTGAAAATCGCCCAAGCCGGCTGGCGTCGGTGCGCCGCCGAGCACACTTGGGAGAAGCGGTTTCGCGAGATATTCCGACGGACCGGGTTCACGTGTGAACAACCCGTCAACACCATCTAAGAAAAATGAACCATCTGGACTACTACAAATTTCAAGCCGAAGCCCGCGGCGTGCGTTCGCTTGAAGATGTCCGGCGCAAGGCCAGCGAAAGGGCGTTTATTTATGAGCGCGTGGTTCGGTCATGGCTTCCGAGAGACACCGCTGTCCCGCTGGCGGAAGTGGCCTGCGGCCACGGCAGTTTCTTGCATTGGCTCAAGACGTGCGGCTACACCAACCTCGCGGGCGTTGATTCCAGCCCGGAGCAAATTGCACTGGCACGGCAAGTGGGCGTGCCGGTTGAAGAAGACGATGTAAACCGTTGGCTCGCGCGCCAGCCCAAGAACTACTTCGCGACCATCATTGCCCTTGACTTGGCCGAGCATTTGGGCCGGGACGATTTCATGGAATTATTGCATCTGACGAACGCCGCGTTGTTGCCCGGCGGCAGAATGATTATGAGGTTGCCGAACGGCGAGTCCCCTTTTGTGGGTAGGAATCTATTCGACGACATCACGCACGTGTGGACTTACACTCCCAATGCGCTCAATTCGCTCTCCCAAATGCACGGCTTCTCCGCGACGCGGTTCGCCGACGAGGGGGCGGATGCCATGCGGGACCATCGCTGGCTGAAGCTGCCTCTGGCAAAAGTCGCCAGATTTCTCCTACGCGGAGCCGTTCGTTTAGTCACCCGAGAAAACATCCAATTCTGGAGTCCCAATCTCTGGGCCTGCCTGGAAAAATAACGCGCTTCGAATCGCGTTCGCTCGAAAAGGTAAAGCAGAAGGTGAGCAGTCGGGTGTGCAGCCGAATGTTCACTTTGCGATCGTCGTCGGCTTTGCCTCATCGGCCCAACCAGCCCACCGGCCCATTGACGCAACCTGCCCTTCTGCTATTCTCGTCCTCGCAAAATGGCACAGATCACCAACACTGCGGAACCATCAGGACAGCCTGCCCGCAATAGCATTGACGAGGTCAGGCGTTTTTGGGACACCCGACCCTGTAATATCCGGCACTCGCGCGCGGAGATTGGTACCAGGGCCTATTTCGACGAAGTGGAAAAGCGGAAGTACTTTGTCGAGCCACACATCCCTGGGTTCGCTGAGTTTGAGAAGTGGAAAGGAAAGCGCGTGCTCGAGATCGGGTGCGGCCTCGGTACCGATGCGGTGAATTTTGCGCGGGCCGGCGCCGACTACACTGGGGTGGACCTCTCCGCCGCGAGCCTGGACCTGGCCCGCCGGCGCTTTGCTGTCTATGGGCTTCGCGGAACGTTCCATCTGGGCAACGCCGAACAGTTGCCGAACGTGGTTCCGGTTCAGGTGTTCGATCTAGTCTATTCTTTTGGGGTAATCCATCACTCACCCGAACCGTCACGAGTCGTTCGCAGCCTCAAAAGGTACCTGGGGCCGGAATCCGAGTTCA
>JANXQE010000200.1 GCA_025356925.1 Limisphaerales bacterium
GTAACGCGGCGACCAGGGATTCGTCGACAACGACCAGAGTCTTGCTGAGACCGCCAACGCCCAGAGTGTCCCTCAAAACCGTGTTAGCAGGATCGAAAATGGCGTCGGTGAACACCACGCGATGCTGCCAAATGGCCTGGATAGAGCGTTCGATTGAATCCATGAGCTGATTAAATGAGGATTCCATAAGCCCGACAAGGTCGCAAGGGCTTCCTTTCGATCTGGTGACTCTGGATGGCTGCGTGGCTTCCGCTTTCTCCTTCGGTGTCGAAAAGGTGATCTCCGCCCACGATGGCGCCCGCCAAACACGGGCCTCCTCTCCCCAAGCCATGAGTAAATGACCATCCGGGGAAAAACCAGCTTGGGCCGGCGTGCCGGCGAACTGATGCAGTTGAGTGTAAACCGTGTTGTCGGTCATCCGACCTCCCGTCGCTAAGGGTTCCAAGGCGCAATTCTTTGAGCCGTGGAGAACCGGGCACGAGTTCCAGGAGAACAGGGTATCTGTATCTTAACGCTCCCTTAAGGTTGCAGCGCGTAGGTTTGAGGCGGCATGAAGATCCACTCGATAGTTCAAAGGCTGTCACAAGTAACGCCGGCCGACTCCTTCGGTTTTGGAGCCTAGGTTTTCAGATTCATGAAATCATTCAAAACCGTTTCAGCGCTCATTCTATGCATAGCAGCGAACGCCGTCGCCGATTCCGCGGCCGAGAAGTTCTGGCCCCAATGGCGGGGCCCGCTCGGCACGGGTGTCGGCCCTCATGCGAACCCGCCCCTGAATTGGAGCGAAACCAACAACATCCAATGGAAACTCGCCCTCCCCGGCGAAGGCGACTCGACGCCGATCGTTTGGGCGGATCGGCTCTTCGTGCTTTCTGCGATCCCCACAGGAAAGCAAACCACCGAGGCAACTAAGGCGGATGGTCCCAACGAGACGTTCCGATTCACGGTCATTTGCGTCGACCGCGGTTCAGGCAAGATCCTCTGGCAACGGGTTGCGCGGGAAACATCGCCGCATGAAGGCCGGCAGGAAAATAATACTTTTGCCTCGGCGTCACCGGTCACCGATGGGGAATTTGTCTGGGCGTTTTTTGGTTCACGCGGACTGCACTGCTACGATTTCGAGGGCAATCGCAAGTGGCAAAAGGATTTTGGGCTAATGAAGACCAGAAATGGGTTTGGGGAAGGCGCTTCACCGGCGTTATCGGGAGACACCATCGTCATCAATTGGGACCACGAGGGGGAGGATTTTATCGCCGCGCTCGACAAAACAACGGGGAAAGAACGGTGGCGCCAGCCTCGCGACGAAGCCACCGGATGGTCGACGCCGTTGATCGTCGAGTTTAACGGGCAAAAGCAAGTAGTAGTGAACGCAACCGGCAAGGTACGCAGCTATGATCTCGCAACCGGCAAGGCACTTTGGTCCTGTGCCGGCCAGACCGCTAACGCGATCCCCTCCCCAGTGGCACAGGGCGATATGGTTTATGTGACAAGCGGATTCCGGGGGAGCGCCTTGCAGGCGATCCGCCTCGGACGAACGGGGGATTTGACGGGCACCGACGCAATCGCCTGGAGTCACAAGAAGAGCACACCTTACGTCCCTTCTCCACTGCTAACGGATGATTTTCTTTATCTCATCTCCGGCAACGAAGCGATGATTTCCTGTTTCGATGCCAAAACCGGCGAGCCCCATTTCGAACGGGAACGGCTCGATGCTATCCGAGGCATATACGCTTCACCCGTTTCAGCGGCCGAGCGGATTTACATCCTCGGCCGAGAAGGAGCCTGTACCGTGCTGAGAAAAGGATCGAAGCCCGAAGTGTTGGCGGTCAATAGGCTCGCGGACACCCGCTCCGATGCATCAATCGCCATGGTGGAAAAGCAGCTCTTCCTCCGCACGGCCCACAACTTGTATTGCATTTCCGAAATGCAGTAAGGGCAGGGGGCAGGGCCTCGTTGTTAAAAGCAAGGTGGTAGGTACGTCGGGTCAGCCCGCCGCCAACGTTTATGTGCTGGTCGGCTTGCTGGATGAGTCAGGCGGCCGTGAGGGAAAG
>JANXQE010000237.1 GCA_025356925.1 Limisphaerales bacterium
ATAGGTTTAGAGCTACCGGCGGCTATCAGGTTATCCATGATAAACCCGGCTCGACCGATTGAGGTCCAGGAATCGTCGCTATCTCCTGCCCCGTGGAGCAGGTAAAAAACCGGAAACTTGCCACGGCCCGTCTCATAGCCCGGCGGCGTGTAAACGTGCATGCGGCGGAACCGTTTCAAGGTTTTTGAATAATAGGTCACAGCCGACACGGCCCCATGAGGAACGTCCCTGGTGTCCATAAAATCCGCCCCAGGAACACAGACCAGGCTCGACACATTGTTGTTCGATTCGCTGGTCGCCGGGTTGCGCGGGTCGATCACCGAAAGGCCGTCCACATTGAAGTTATAGCGGTAAGCTCCTGGGTCGATGGGTCCAATGGTGACCTCCCAAACGCCATTGGTTCCCTTGGTCATCTCGGCCCCGGGTCCGTTCCCGGGGATGTCGCCCGCGGCCAATCGCACGCCCTCAGCCTTGGGCGCCAGCACGCGGAAAGTGATGTGCCGATCCGCGGCAAGCTCAGGCGAGATGACCTGCGGGCCCTGTGGCCCCCGGTTGCGAGGGGGCGCGTTTGTCGGTTGCGCGAAGACAGACGGGAAGATGGCCAGCGCTGCCAGGATAGCCAGGGCCTTTACTGGGAAGGTTTTGGATCGGGTTTTCATGATGTTCGCCACCGGCCTTCCCGGTCGAGCCCGGGTTCGCTGTTGGTTGCTCGATGACGCGCCAGACTAGCTGCTTGTTCGCTGCCGAGCTAGAAAAACCTGATTTGATGAACTGCACCCACTTTCCCAGCGTTGCCAAAGAGCACTGGCAGCGCGAGATCGGTTCATCTCGCGCCAGGCGATCCCCAGGCGGTCCCACCACAGTGGATATAGCTGAACGAGGCTCGAGTAGGTCAAAATCGGTTTGACAGAATTGCGGCGAAAGGGCATAATCATGATTAACATTAGTGTTTAACTTATGATTGCCGCAGCGGAACCCCTAAAACTGAGCCGGAACGAGGGCCTTAAGGCTAACAATACTCATTTAGCAGGGACGATCGGCCAGACGCTGGCGGATACGGCTGCGGACCATTTCTCGGACGATGACTACGAGTTCCTGAAGTTTCATGGGATTTATCAGCAGGATGACCGGGACAAACGAAAGGTGGCGAAGCATTACATGCTCATGGTGCGGACGAAGTTCCCGGGCGGGGTGCTGAGCGCAAAGCAGTACCTGGTATGCGACGACCTGGCTACGCGGTATGCCAACGACACTCTCCGAATCACAACCCGCCAGGACTTTCAGTTTCATGGCATTCTGAAATCCAATGTGCGGCAGTATATGAAGAGCCTGAATGAGGCCCTGATGACGACCATCGCCGCGTGCGGTGACGTCGAACGCAATGTGATGGCCCCGCCGACGCCGGCGACCAGCCCGCTGGTTGATCAGGTGCTGGGGGAAGCCCGGCGGCTTTCCGAGGCGCTGGCGCCCAAGACTCGCGCCTATCACACGATATGGATCGAAGGCAAAGAACTGGATCTGAAGACAGACGAAAATTCGAATTTCGTCGATCCGCTGTATGGCAAGACCTACTTGCCCCGAAAGTTCAAGACGGCCTTTGCGTTTCCGCCACTGAACGACATCGACATTTTTACCAACGACCTGGGTTTCATCGTCATCTCGGAGAACGGCAAGCTAGTAGGTTACAACCTGATTGCCGGGGGCGGCATGGGCATGTCGCACGGCAATGCGCAGACTTTCCCGCGCCTGGCCGACGTGATCGGGTTTGTGACGGCGGAGACGCTGGAAACCGCGACCAAAGCGGTGATTTCGATCCATCGAGATTTTGGCGATCGCACGAACCGCAAACATGCGCGGCTTAAATACGTGATTCAAGAGCGCGGGGTGGATTGGTTCCGGGCCGAATTCGAGCAGCGGGCCGGGTTTAAGATCCAGCCTGCGCGCGAGTTTAAGTTCACAAAGCAGGGCGATTTACTCGGCTGGCATCGCCAGACGAACGGGAACTATTTTTTGGGGTTGTTCGTCGAGAACGGTCGAATTCGGAACGCCGCTGATTATCAGCTCAAAGCTGGGCTGCGCCAAGTCATCGAGCGCTTCACGCCGGAGGTACGCCTCACCGCATCGCAGAACCTGCTACTCGTGGACGTGAAACCCGAGCACCGTGGCGAGATCGATCGATTACTCCTGGAGCACGGTGTCTCTGCCGAAAACCCCTTCAGCCGCACCCGGCTGGCGTCGATGGCCTGCCCGGCCTTGCCTACCTGCGGTCTGGCCCTAGCGGAGTCGGAGCGGATGATGCCGGAGTTTCTTACGCGCATCGAGGCTCTGCTGGCGGAGTTGGGCATGCAGCAGGAGGAACTGATCATCCGCATGACCGGTTGTCCGAACGGCTGCGCCCGACCGTACATGGCTGAGATTGCGTTCGTTGGCAAGGCTCCGAACAAGTACCAGATCTACCTCGGCGGCAACGAACCGAGCACGCGCCTCAATCGAATCTACAAGGAATCAGTGAAAACCGACGACCTGATTGCTGAACTGCGCATGATCCTGAAACGTTACCTTTCTGAAAAATCCGAAGGCGAACGCGTGGGCGACTTTTGCGCCCGCGTTCTCTGGGACGAAACGCCCGCTCAAAGCGCTGTATGACACAAATGAGTCCCGACCAGATCGCTCGTTGGAACGAGGAATTACGCGAAAAATCGCCACTCGAGATTACTCGCTGGGCGATTGGCCAGGCGCAGGGGCAAGCGATCGTCTCCACAAATTTCCGGCCGTATGAAGCCGTAGTGCTGCATCTGTGCGCACAAGTCCAGGCTGATGTCCCAGTTCTTTGGGTCGATCACGGCTATAATCGCCCGGCCACGTACAAACACGCGGAGACGCTCAAGCAACAGCTCAAGCTCAACCTTCGGCCCTATTTGCCCAGGATTAGCCCCGCTCATCGGGACGCGATTTACGGGCCGATTCCCAGCCCGGAGGATGAAGCCGGCCTGAAAGCATTCAGCGCGCTGATGAAACTTGAGCCGTTCCAACGAGGCATGCGCGAGCTGGCCCCGATAGTCTGGATCACCGCTCTGCGCAAAGTCCAAAACCCGCATCGAGCCGAACTGGACATCGTGAGCCTGGATGCGAATTTCGGGTCGCTCAAGGTCAGCCCGGTCTTTTATTTTACGGATCCGGATATGGAAGCATATCTCGCCGAGCACGGACTCCCCAATGAGTGGGATTATTTTGACCCGGCTAAGGCCGATGAAAAGCGGGAGTGCGGCCTCCACGCGGCCTGGGGCGGCAAAGCCATCGCGCCTCACGTCCAGGCGGCCGGAGCGCGCGCATGAGCGCTGCCCCTCCAGCCACCGGCAATCCAACCGTCGCCCCCGAGCCTGGCCAGTGCCCGGAACAGCACCCTATGGATTGCCTTTCCAAACTCGAGAATCAAAGCATCTACATCCTGCGCGAAGCGTTCAACAAGTTCGAGAATCTCGCCATGCTCTGGAGCATCGGAAAGGATTCAACTGTGCTGTTGTGGCTGGCGCGCAAAGCCTTCTTCGGTCACGTCCCCTTTCCCCTGGTGCACGTGGACACGACCTACAAAATTCCGTCGATGATCGAGTACCGCGATCAGTTGGTAAAAGACTGGAAGCTCCAACTGGTCGTCGGCAAGAACGAACCGGTGCTCAAGAGCGGCGTGACTTTCCCGAATGGAAAAGCGACTCGCGTGGAATGCTGCGGCACGCTGAAAAAGGACGGCCTGAAGCAGGTGCTCGATAAGCATCATTTCACCGGCGTGATTGTCGGGGTGCGGCGGGACGAAGAACCCACGCGCGCCAAAGAGCGCTATTTCAGTCCGCGCGACAAAAACATGGAGTGGAACGTCGAAGACCAGCCGCCGGAACTTTGGGATCAGTTCAAAACCGATTTCGCTAAAGGCACGCACATCCGCATTCATCCCCTGCTCCACTGGACTGAGCTGAACGTCTGGGAGTATATCGAGCGCGAGAACATTCCTGTGATCCCACTCTATTTTGCCAACGAAAACGGCCAGCGCTATCGCAGTCTTGGGTGCGCCCCCTGCACCATGCCGATCAAGTCGAACGCCAAGAATGTGCGGCAAATCATCGAGGAACTGCGCCAAACCCGGACTCCCGAACGCGCCGGGCGGGCCCAGGACAAGGAAAGCGAAGATGCTTTTGAAAAGCTGCGCCGCGATGGTTATATGTGACCGCCGCGGTGCGGCGGAAATCCGAAATCCGAAATCCGAATGCAAATGTCGCACCTGACTTTTCGAATTCTCCTCACCCCAGCCTTCTCCCACAGGGAGAGGGAGCTGCTATTGCCGCTGCGATTAATTCCTGCCGGCGTAGGGTTTAGCCTCCGACTGGCAAGAATTCTCCCTACCCCCTCGATTTGAAGACCACGTCGGCTCGCGAAATCTGTCCATGAGCTCCCCAAACGGTTCCCTCGCTCCCACTGAGCAACTAAAGATTGTGATCGTTGGCCACGTGGACCACGGCAAGTCGACGTTCGTGGGTCGCCTGTTCCATGACACGGGTTCGCTCCCGGAAGGCAAGCTGGAGCAATTACAAGGCATTGCGGAGCGGCGCGGGGTGCCTTTCGAATGGGCCAATCTGATGGACGCCCTGCAATCCGAGCGGGACCAGAACATCACGATCGACACGGCGCAGATCTGGTTTCAGACCAAAAAGCGGCAATATGTCATCATCGATGCACCGGGCCACAAGGAGTTTCTGAAGAACATGATCACCGGCGCTGCGAACGCCGAGGCCGCCCTGTTGCTCATCGACGCGCACGAAGGGGTGCAGGAAAACTCGCGGCGCCATGGCTATCTCCTAAACCTGCTGGGCATACGGCAGATCGCTGTGCTGGTGAACAAAATGGACCTGGAGAATTACAGCCAGGCGAAGTTCGACCAGATCGAGGCGGAGTATCGCACGTGGCTTCGTACGATCGGAGTCGAGCCCACTGTGTTCGTTCCGATCGCCGCCAAACAGGGCGACAACATTGCTTCCCAAAGCCCGAACATGGCCTGGTGGCAGGGCCCGACGGTGCTACAGACGCTGGATAATTTCAAAATGTCCGAGCTGCCTAAGAACCAGCCCCTGCGTTTTCCGATTCAGGACATTTACCGGTTCGATGAGCGCCGGATCCTGGCGGGCAGGGTCGAGAGCGGGTCCATCAAGGTGGGCGATCGCATCGTTTTCTCCCCGAGTAACAAGACCAGCACGGTCAAGACAATCGAAAGATGGAACGCGCCCGCGAGTGATTCTGCCGCGGCCGGCGAATCCATCGGCATCACCTTAACCGAACAGATCTTTGTCACGCGCGGAGCGATCGCCGCGCGGGAGTTCGCCCCGCCATTCGAGCTGTCCAGTTTTAAAGCGCGGCTCTTCTGGCTGGGCAAACAGCCGTTCGCAAAAGGGAAGCTTTATAAACTCAAGCTGGCCTCCCAGGAAGTGGAGTGCCAAATCGAGGCCATCGAGCGAGTGATTGACGCCTCGACTCTCGAAACCGTGTCGCGAAAACAAAACGAGCTGTTCGTCGGCCGGTACGAAGTTGCCGAGCTGACGCTCCATACCAAAGCGCCCATCGCCTTTGATGTTCATACCGACATCGTGCCCACGGGCCGTTTCGTCATCGTGGATGGCTTCGACGTGGCGGGTGGCGGGATCGTTGCCGCTGATAACTACCCCCGCCGCACTCACGATTCCCACACCAAAAGCAATAATATTTATTGGAGCCACGGCAAGGTTACGCTGCAACAACGCGAACTGCGCAATGGCCATTGCGGTTATGTCCTATGGATGACCGGCCTGTCGAGCGCCGGCAAGAGCACCATCGCGACTGAACTGGAACGCGAATTGTTCAACCTCGGGCGCCAGGCGTATGTGCTCGACGGCGACAACATCCGTCACGGCCTGGGCGCCGACCTGGGTTTCTCGCCCAAAGACCGAGCGGAAAACATTCGCCGGGTCGGCCAGGTTGCCAAACTGTTCGCGGACGCCGGCATCATCTGCATCACAGCGTTTATTTCGCCCTACCGCGCGGATCGCGACCTGGCCAGGCAAGTGATGCCCGAGGGGCGCTTTATCGAGGTGTTTGTCAATGCCCCTCTGGAGGTGTGTGAGAAACGAGATCCGAAGGGCCTGTACGCCAAGGCGCGAGCCAAGCAAATTAAGGATTTTACCGGGATCTCGGCGCCTTACGAAGCTCCGTCGAACCCGGATGTCGAGTTACGGACCGATCAACTCACGCCGGCCGAATGTGTGGCTCAGCTCCTGGAATACCTTCACATCCACGCCAGCGACACTGCGATTTCGATTTAGCGCACTCGGCAAGCGGACATTCTGGTCCGCATCGAGCCTTGAAGTGGCCGGATCTGCGCGCATGTTCCCCGGTTGCGGGGGTGCGCGTGTTGATAAGTTTTACTTGACAACGTGAGAGCCAGCGGCGCTGTGACGCATAGCTCCAATGTTGACCTGTGCCACGGATGGATATTTCAAACATCTACGTCCACGACGGTCGGCTGCTTCGGGTCATCGAGGATCCCGAGCACGACACGTTAACGATGGCGGTTGAGTTGCCACCAAGCCCGGACAGTGATGAGTTAGTTCCGCGATTGCTTGTGTTCGGCGACGTTCGCGGCTATCAAATTTTCGATGAGCCGTTTCAAGGCATCCCAGCCATTCTCGACATGCGGGTTGTCGGAGAGCAGGGACGATGGAGTCGGGTGCGCATCGACACCAATGCCGGACACAGAGAGTTATTTTGCACAGGGGTCAAAGTGCTTGAGCATTACGTGGTCTAATCGGGTCGTCGGGAGGATTGCCCTCCCGGCTCCCACACCACCTGACATGCGGGTCCGCATCAGGCGGTTCCGGTCAGATTAACGGCAGCAGGGTTAAACTGCGGGTTCTGCTTGCCGTAATGCCTCTCGACCCATTGTTCCTTTAGACTTGGCACTCCCCGTTCCGCCAGCCACTGATTGTCCAACGCTCGCTGGACAATGCTCGTCCCGGCCATAAACCAGTAGGCCCGATGACTGCGGGTGGCTTGGAACACCTCCGCCGGATGGATGCCCAGCCGGATGAGTTGTCGCCGCCGCGTGCGCGCTCGCTTCCACTGTTTCCAGTAATACATCCACACACGTCGCCGCACCCATTGGTCCAGTTCTGGAATCACTCGATAGGCCTGGCTCAGACCGAAGTAATTGAGCCAAC
>JANXQE010000270.1 GCA_025356925.1 Limisphaerales bacterium
GACAAGGGTACCGTACGTCCCCTCGTATTGAACCCGATCCCCCGCATGAACCTCTTCCCCTGTCGCATAATGCGGTGGTTCTGAGTCCATAACTGGTGTGAGGTTTACCAGCCAATAAAACCAGGATTTGCGGACCAGTGCAACTTCATTAGTTTTCCATGGATTGAATAGGGCTTTCGCCGACTCCGAAAACCTGTATCATTGTCCAAATGCTGCCAACCCAAAATTTGCACGTCAAGGAAGCGGTGCGGCTGCTCACGCCCCGGGCGTTGAAAGCCGAACTGCCGGCCACGGCAGCAGTGAATCGCGCGGTGGTGGCCAGCCGCCAGTCGGTCATCGGGATCCTGAAACAACGGGATCCGCGTTTGCTCGTCGTGGTCGGCCCCTGCTCAATTCATGATGTCGCGGGCGCTTTGGAATATGGAGCCAAGCTCAGCGCCTTGCGACAGGAGGTCAATGAGCAGATGGAAATCGTGATGCGCGTCTACTTTGAAAAGCCGCGGACGACGATCGGGTGGAAGGGCTTGATTAACGATCCCCATCTCGACGGCAGTTACGATATTGAGACCGGGCTCAAGCGCGCGCGCCGACTTCTGCTCGAACTGACCTCGCGGGGTCTGCCCACCGCCACTGAATTCCTCGACCCGATCATCCCGCAATACATCGATGACCTTGTGACCTGGGCGGCCATCGGCGCCCGCACGACTGAATCGCAGACTCACCGTGAGCTGGCCAGTGGCCTTTCGATGCCGATCGGGTTCAAGAATGGCACGGACGGAAGCCTCCAGATCGCGCTGGATGCCATGATTTCCGCGCGCAGCCCGCACAGTTTTCTGGGGATTGATCAGGACGGCGTCACGAGCATCATCCGCACGACTGGCAATTCGGTCGGCCACTTGGTGCTCCGCGGAGGCCGCACTCGCCCCAACTACGACGCGGCCAGCTTGCGTGAAGCCGAGCAAGAGTTGGCCAAGACCGGCTTGCCGCCTGGCCTCATGGTGGATTGCAGTCACGCCAACTCCGGCAAGCAACACGCGCGCCAGGAAGAGGTCTGGCGAAGCGTCACCGACCAGCGTATCCAGGGCAATCGCACGATCATCGGCATGATGGTCGAGAGCTATTTACAGGAGGGCAGCCAGCCTTTCCCGCGCCCACGCGACGAGTTGCGCTATGGAGTATCCATCACCGACGCGTGCTTGGGTTGGGAGGCCACCGAGCGGATGCTCCGCTGGACGAACGAAAAGCTCGCCCGGTCAAAACGCTCCCTCATCACCGCTGTCTAGCCGCCGCGTCTCGCTTCGGACTCGGCGTTGTTCCAGGTTCTCGATCCTTTCTTTCGGCCACAGGCGGTCGAACTTCGACTCGCGCATTCACTCCGAGATTGGCAATCGGGGTCTCGCGGGTTACAAAGAGGGTGATCAGACTATGCCGAGCGCCACCCGAACCTGACCGAATGAACCTGCCGAACAAGCTCACCATTTCACGGTTCGGTCTGACTATCGCCTTTCTGGGTGTCATGTTTTCGCAAGTGCGCTTCCACCAGACCATCGCGCTCGTGCTCTTCATTGCGGGCGGCATCAGCGATTTTCTCGATGGTTACATCGCCCGGCGCGACAAGCTGATCACCAACTTCGGCATTCTCATGGATCCTTTGGCCGATAAAATCATGGTCTGCTCCGCTTTCATCGCGTTCGTCGGACTGAACCTGATGCCAGCGTGGATGGTCGTGATAATCGTGGCGCGTGAATTGGCGATCACCGGCTTGCGTTTGCTGGCTGTCTCCAAACAAGTGGTACTGGCCGCCGAAGGGTATGGCAAGCACAAGACCATCTCCCAAATCGTCGCCATCATCGCCATCCTGGTCGGCATCAGCCATCACCAGTGGGGAGCATTGGCTAGTTCAATCTTCGACTTGGAAATCTTTGGCACGCCCTGGCTCAAATGGGTTACCCGCACCTCGATCTGGGTCGCGGTTGGCCTGACCTTCATTTCGGGATGGCTGTACCTCTGGAGGAACCGCGCCCTCTATCTGGATGACATGTGAGGCTCTGGATCGCTCAAGGTTTCGGGGTCGGCCGCCTCCCATTCGCGCCAGGAACATTTGGCTCGGTCGTCGGCTTGCTCTGGTCCGGTCTTTTGCTTGCCACGGGACACCTCTGGAGTTTTCTCCTCGGCACGATCCTGGGCTTGGTCCTTTCCGTCTGGCTCTGCGGCTTCGCTGAAAAGGTGCTGCGTAAAAAGGATCCCGGCTCCGTGGTACTGGACGAGATCGCAGCCATGCCAGTCTGTTTTGGTTCCTGGATTGCCCTGCGCCTGTGGAAGACCGGCGCAATGCCTGGCCCGGACTCACTTTTCTCACGAAATAATTGGCTGCTCCCCATCGGCGCCTTTGTTGCCTTCCGCATCTTCGATATCTGGAAGCCCTGGCCCGTGCACCAGAGCCAGAACCTGGCGGGCGGCTGGGGCGTCACGGTTGACGACCTGTTAGCGGCGATTTATGTCAGCCTGATTGTCCTGGTCGTCAGCCTGTGGAAAGTCTGATTCAACGTGCACTGGCGTGAGAACGTGCGTGATTTTCAATCCGACCGCCCGCGGCGACAAAGCCACACGTTTCCGCCGCCACCTCGACGACATTGGCGCACAGGCGACGCTGAAATTGACGACTGGACCTGGGGATGCCCGCCGGCTATCGGCTGAAGCGGTCATCGAGGGCTTTGACACCATCGTGGCCGCCGGCGGCGATGGCACGGTTAACGAAGTGCTCAATGGCATCGGTGACGCACCCGACGGCTTCGAGCGCGCTCGACTCGGCTTGCTGCCCCTCGGTACGGTCAACGTCTTTGCGCGCGAGTTGAGAATCCCGATGAAGCTGAGGGCCGCGTGGGAGGCCATCCGGCGCGGCCGCGAAACTCAAATCGATCTGCCCCAGGTTGAGTTTACCTTCAACGGTTCGCGTCTGGCCCGGTACTTTGCTCAACTGGCTGGAGCGGGTCTCGATGCACGCGCGGTTGAATTAGTGGCCTGGCAACTCAAAAAGAAGATCGGACCACTTGCTTATGTGCTGGCCGGGCTGAAGGCGTTGCTGGCCGCTCCGTCGAAAATTACCGTCACTGCCGGCGACCACACGGCGGCCGGCGGGCTGGTGTTAATCGGCAACGGCCGTTTGTATGGCGGTCCTTTCCGGATTTTCCCCCGAGCCGACTTGCGCGATGGCTTGCTCGATGTCTGCGTCTTTCCCCGTGTAAGCTGGCTTACCCTGGCCCGTTGCGGCCCGCAACTGCTCCTGTGCGGAAGCCTGCCGTCCTCAGCCGTCATAGCTCTCCAGGCCAAAACCATCACCTTGATCGCATCCACCTCCACTCCGCTCGAAGTGGATGGTGAACTGATCGGCCATCTCCCCGCAACCCTTTCCCTGGCTCAGTCGCGCCTGCGAGTCATTGTACCTTGAGTCGTAACACCTCTTCGCCGTTTTTGGTGGAAAGCTGAGCACCCAGGCCATAGGGCGCACGAGAAGCGCACCGCCTCAATGGTGGGCAGCCGCAGTAATCGGTTCTTAGCTTAAGCATCGCCGTCGCCACCAAATGCGTTGCGCGCCCGCCACGAATGCGGCACATTGTGCCGCGCTCAATCGGTAATGTTAAAACCTCAAAAACCGGGTGTCCAGGCTTCGTGCGGAACCAGGCAATCCAGCGTAATGTGAAAGCTTCATGTCTATTACGATTCATTTGCATTATGCTGGCTAGCGCCTTCTCACAGCTTGCCACGATGCCAACTGGGGCAGTTCAGCCGGAGGCCAACCCGTTCGTATACTTCGGCACCTATACTGGCGAAAAGAGCAAGGGTATTTACCTTGCCCAGTTTGATTCTGGGACCGGCAAACTGAGCGCCCCACAACTCGCCGCTGAAACCCGAAACTCGACTTTTCTCGCGCTGGATTCCAAACGACGGATCCTTTACGCCGTGAATGAAGTCAGTGATTTTGGCAAGGACCGCCAAGGGTCGATCAGCGCCTTCAGAATGGATGGAGCGACCGGAGAGCTGACATTTCTCAATCAGCAACCCTCGGGTGGGACCGGGCCATGTCACCTGGCGGTGGCGCAAGGTGGCAATTGCCTGCTGGTCGCCAATTATGGCAGCGGCAGTGTGGCCGTGCTGCCCGTGGAACCCGATGGCCGACTGGGTGAGCCGAGCGCCTCGATTCAGCATCATGGGTCGAGCGTCAATCACCAGCGCCAGGAGGGCCCGCACGCCCATTTCATTACCTGGGACCCGGCCAGCCGGTTGGTCCTCACCTGCGATCTTGGCCTGGACAAGGTCCTGATTTACCAACTCGATCCCGGCCAGCGCGCGTTATCGCCCAATGATCCGCCGGCTTTCATTCTGCCGCCTGGCTCAGGCCCGAGACACCTGGCATTTCATCCCATGGGACGGTTCGCTTACGTCATCAGCGAGCTCTCCTCGACGCTTACGGTCTGCTCGTACGACAGCCGGCGTGGAGAACTGAAGGCCACCCAGACCGTTAGCACGTTGCCCGAGGGCTTTGCCGGCCCCAGCACCTGCGCGGAAGTTCAAGTTCATCCGTCCGGCCGGTTCGTTTACGCCTCCAACCGCGGGCACAATAGCGTCGCAGTTTTCGCGGTCGATTCGAGGACAGGCAAGCTCGAGTGCCTTCAGCACCAATCCACCCAGGGAAAAACGCCCCGACATTTTTTGCTGGATCCGACCGCAAAATGGTTGCTCGCCGAAAACCAGGACTCCGATAGCGTGGTAGTCTTCGCCCTCAGCCCAGAAACCGGCCGTTTAACGCCGACCGGCATGACCCAGAGTATAGGCGCACCGGTTTGCGCCGTGTTCGCGCCGGGACAATAGGGTCAGGCAAATCCACTCACCTCACCGGCATTTCACCCGCCCGGGGCCACGATTAGTTTTTCTTGAACAAGCCGCCTAACCCCTTCGCGACCTTGTCGGCCGCTCCGGTCGCGGTGTTCCCAAGCCCTTTGGTCAAACCAGCGGCGTCCTTCCCCAGGTCTGCCACGGCGGCGCCTGAAACCTGCAAAGCCGCTTGCTCGATCGCCTGGATGACTTGGGTTGTTAATTCAGCCACGGTGATACCATCAGGCCCCTGGCCCAGTCCCGTGAGGTGAATTTCCGGCAAGGGCACGGTGGCTGATTTCACGCCAAAAGCCGTTACCGTCACGTGGATCTTGCCGCCACTGATCAAGAAATCATCAACCTGCAATTTCCTGCCAGCTCTGCTATCGGACTTTGCGCTTGTGCCGCCGGTTCCGCCAGTGGCGGCCTGTAAATTCGCCCGGATTTTGCTCAAGTTGTTGCCCTTGAGGTCTGTTTCGTAGGTGATCTCCGGCGCCTGCACATTGATCGATCGGATAACCACCTTGCTGGAAAAAACCGAGCTCGGCTGGAGCGTGAGGCTGGCGTTGCCCACCTGGATCGCCGCGGTGCTGTGGAACCCCGCCGGGTTGCCCACCAGCAGCCCCTTGACCTTGCCTGCCCCGGAGAGCAGCGAGAGGCTCACAGAATCAAGTTTGACGTCAACCTGTGTCAACATGGGACCGACCGTCTCAATGCCGCGTTTGACAGCGGCGTCGAGAAAGAGGCAAACCGCCACCACGCCAAGAATGATCAGGATGACCAGGGCGATCGAAATTCGGATGATGAGTTTTTTCATAATAGTTCAGGTGTCGGGATACTTTCGGTTGGGCGTTCGACCCGTTATCGCACCACGGAGGCCGAGAGTCAACTGGCCAGCATGCCTCTTACCAGGTCGATGAGCTGCCGGGCGTGATACGGCTTGGCCAGAAACTGGTCCGGTTTGCAGGCTGCCTCGTTAAAAATCTCTGTCCCTACAGTCCCGCTCAGCAACAGTATTTTTTGTTTGGGCTCGACTCGGCGGCACTCCTGAATGAGTTCCATGCCATTCATGCTGTTCATCGCATAGTCTGTGATCAGCAGGTTGGGGCGCGGTTGGGCGCCGGCGAACGCCTTGAATGCTGCTTCGGGATTGCGGAAAGTGCTGATTTGGCAACCGAGCGGCTCCAGGATGACCGTGGCCAATTCCAGCAGCATTGGCTCGTCGTCCACTATGTAAACCAAGCGGGCGCTTCCAGCTCTCGGGTTGGTGATAATAGCCTCAGGACCGGTCATGCAAATTGCCTCCTTCAATAAACACCGGGAAACCTCGGCTGGCAAGCGCCACGAAATTCAGGCAACCAATTCCAGCCTTGAATTCGCAGGCCTGGCCTTTATGTTTGGTGCAGCGGTCGGAATGTTCGCCGCGATCTGCGGGCAGGAGTCTCCGGCCAGCGAGAACCAGAGACGGTTCTATAATGCAAGCAAACCGCCGAACCTGGCAAACTTTTGACGAGATGCGCAAGGCCGCCGAAGAAGGCGATCCGTCCGCGCAATGCTATCTGGGCATTTGCTACCAGACGGCCCAGGGCGTGCAACAGGATTATCAGGAAGCGGTGAAATGGTTCCGCCGCGCGTCTGACCAGGACGATTCCTCCGCGCAGTGTTATCTTGGGTTTTGTTATCAGACCGGGACCGGCGTGCCCCAGGAGTATGGACAGGCAGCCAAGTGGTTTCGCGAAGCCGCCGAACTGGGTGATCCCGCCGCGCAGTTCAATCTCGGCGTGCTCTATGAAACAGGCCAGGGGGTCCCCCTGAATTACGCCGACGCAGTCAAATGGTATCATGCGGCTGCCGAGCAGGGAGAACCGCAAGCCCAATTCAACCTGGGCGTTTTTTATGAGACGGGACAGGTGGTTCCGCAAAACTTCGAGGAGGCGGTCAAGTGGTACAGTTTAGCTGCGGAACAGGAATGTGCGCCGGCCCAGTGCAACCTCGGACTGTGCTATGAAACCGGCCGCGGGGTCGAAAAAGATGTCCGCAAGGCCGTCAGATGGTTCTGTCGTGCTGCCCGGGCAGGGGACAAGACTGCCCAACACAACCTGGGAGTCTATTACGCAACGCTGGAGGCAGCGGAGCAAGCCACCGCGCTGGCTGAAGCGGAACCCCAATCTGCAGAGGACGCAGCCGCCAGCCAGAGCTGAATGCCGCGCAGGACCTGCTGACCCACCAGTGAGCTTTCGGATTTGCCAATTGACTCCCGTGATACGTTTGTAGAAGGTAACGCCCCGATATGGAGCGCATCCAGAGAGCATTGCTTTCGGTTTCAGAGAAGTCTGGTCTGTTGGCATTAGCCCAGACGCTTGCATCGGCTGGCATCGAGCTGATTTCCACCGGTGGAACGGCCAGGGCACTGCGCGAGTCGGGCTTGAAGGTGACCGACCTCAGCTCCTTTACAGGTGTTCCCGAGATGCTGGATGGGCGTGTCAAGACCCTGCACCCGAAGGTCCACGGAGGTCTCCTTTACGTTCGAGGCAATGCGGCGCATGAAGCCGCTATCCAACAACACGGGATTCAAGCCATTGATCTGGTGGTCGTGAATCTGTACCCCTTCGAAGAAACCATCGCCCGGGCCGGGGTCAGCTTGACGGAGGCCATCGAGAACATCGACATCGGCGGCCCTTCGATGTTGCGCAGTGCCGCCAAAAACCATGAGAACGTCACGGTCGTCGTTGATCCGGTGGACTATGCCGCAGTCGCGGACCAAGTAGCCCGTACGGGCAAAACCACTCTGGAGTTGCGCCGCCGGCTGGCGGCCAAAGTGTTCGCCCGCACCGCCGCCTACGACGCTGCGATCGCCCATTATCTGGGCAAAGTATTTACTCCAGAAACCCTAACCGGGATGCCGCCAACGCTGACGATCCACGCACCGCTGGCGCAGCCGCTGAGGTATGGCGAAAACCCCCACCAAACCGCAGCACTCTACGGTCAATTCAACCAATACTTCAACCAACTGCACGGCAAGGAACTCTCTTACAATAACATCCTGGATCTGACTGCCGCCGCGAAATTGATCGAGGAGTTTGCCGCCGATGCGCCAACGCTCGCGATCCTCAAACATACTAATCCCTGCGGGGTTGGTCAGGGAGCAAGCCTGCGTGAAGCCTGGGACAACGCATTTGCGACCGACCGCCAGGCCCCTTTCGGAAGCATTATTGCGGTCAACCGGGAACTGGATGCAGATGTCGCCCAAGCCATCGCCGAGATTTTCAGCGAGGTCATCGTCGCTCCTGCGTTTTCGGCTGAAGCCCTGGAGGTGCTGCGCAAAAAGAAGAACCTGCGTCTCCTGCAACTGCTTAGACCGCGGATGACTCCCGGCCCCTGGGAGATCCGCAGCGTCGGCGCAGACTCATTCTTGCTCCAGGAGTGGGACGCCAAAGGCGCCACCCCTGAGCACTGGAAGGTTGTCACCCAGCGGGTGCCAA
Source organism: Limisphaerales bacterium (assembly GCA_025356925.1). Lineage (GTDB taxonomy): Bacteria > Verrucomicrobiota > Verrucomicrobiia > Limisphaerales > UBA8199 > JANXQE01. Next base: position 8,355 of record JANXQE010000270.1, read on the forward strand.
CGGAGGCCGAAACCAAAACGATGTCCTTCGGGTGGCGCATAGTCAAACACGTCAAGTCAAACGCAATTGTTTTCGCCGCCTCAAATCGGACTCTGGGAATCGGGGCGGGCCAAATGAGCCGGGTCGATTCAACCCGGATCGCCGTTTGGAAAGCTGGCGAAGCGGGGCTCTCGCTGAAAGAAAGCGTGGTTTGCAGTGATGCGTTTTTCCCATTTCCAGATGGCTTGATAGCGGCGGCCGAGGCCGGGGCCACGGCAGTGATCCAACCGGGCGGGTCGGTCAAGGACGCAGAGGTGATCGCGGCAGCGGATCGACGAGGACTTGCGATGGTCTTTACTGGCGTCAGGCATTTCCGACACTAACCCGGAGCGAGCGGCGCTTCCCGACTCATGCCACCTACCTGATAATCCAGTACAGGAGACCGACCTCACCCAAAGAAACCGCGAGAATCGCACCCCAACTCAAGGCCTCTTGCAGCCACAAATTGCGCTGGCGAACGGGGCTCAGCCAAAACTGTAGCCGGACCCCGCCCAGCTCGATGGTATCTCCATTCCGAAGTCGAGATTCTACCACGGGTTGTCCATTCACGCGAGCCAAGGCATTCGGCTGCACTCGCAAGGAAAAACCCTCTCGCCCCAAATCCAGTACCAGGTGCTGGTCCCAAACACCCTCGGCTTCCAACCGGAGGTGAGAAGCCGCCGCGCGACCAATGCGTACAGGAAAACGGCGGGCCACCCACAAGGTGCCCGCCATTTCGCCAGAAAGAACGGTCAACTGAATCACTACCAGAGAGGACCCCGACGCGGCACAAAGATGTCATCGCCGGGAAGCACTTCTAAATCCAAATCGTGATTCTTGATCGCCTTCTTGCAGTTGATGACTACTTTGCGACCATCAGCGCGCGTTAAAACGACTGCGGACTTACGAGCAAAATCGGTGAAGTCATTGACCGAAGCAAGGGCCTTGAGAACGGTGATCCGGGAGATGTAAACCTGCCGACCCGGCACTTTCACCTCGCCCCGAACGTAGTAAAACTGAGTTTGGGTCTTCTGGCTGACGGAGACAGTCATCTTGAGGTAAAACCGGGGCACATACCAGGCGTGAATCTCCTTTTCCAATTGTCCCCGGGTTTTCCCGGCAGCCATAAAGGACTTGCCCTCCAACAGATTGATCGTGCCGTCCTCTTTGATCCGCTCTTCCCGGGGCAGCACCGCCACGGGCATATCTGAAAAATCGATGGTTAACGTATCCCCTACATGTAACGAATCGAGGGTGTCTGTGCTCGTTATTGAGCCCGTCGGCGCGTTAGAGGCGCTCATCGGCGCAACCGACGCGAACTGCGCTCCGCTCGGATCCGGGCTGGCCGCGGCTCCGGCATTAGAGGCGCCCGTTTGGCACCCTGTTAGAAGCGAACCAACCAACGACAGGACACATAATATTCCCCATTGCCCCGCCAACCTTCTCACATTAATCATTTGCGTAACCTATTACTCTCTCAATATTTCTGTTTGATGTCCAACCGGCTCTTTTCTTCCGCGCCGTTCTGAGTTTTCGGGGCAGGTGTCTGGTCCTCATTACGCGAATAATACTCGTGATAATATCCACTATAATAGTAATAACTCTCGTCCTGAGACATGTTGATGTTGTTCAGAACAATACCCGCCAGGTTGCCACCCACTTTCTCGATCATTTGCTTCGCGCGAATGTTCATCGGCTGAGGATAGCGTCGGTACTGGATCACCTGGACCGTCATATCCACCTCGCTGGCCAGGATCGATGCGTCGCTGACACCCATGACGGGCGGGGAATCGAAAAAGACAAAGTCGTAGTGCTGTTTGAGCTCGGTGATCAAATCGCGCATCTGCGCTGAACTGAGGATACCCAGCGAACTACTCGGCAGCTTGCCGCTCGCCATGAAGTCCAGCGTCGGCAAACTGGTGGTCTGGATCACTTCCTCCAGCGTGTTCTGCTTCAGCAGATAGTTGGTCAACCCAATGTTGTTCGTCACGCGCAGCATCTTGTGGAGAGTCGGCCGCCGGAGGTCGGAATCCACCACAATCACCCGCTGCCCACTCTGTGCGAACACCGCCGCCAGGTTGAATACCGTCGTGGATTTACCTTCGCCGGCGCCCGCGCTCACCACCGCCACGGTGTTCAATTTGTCATCTTTGCGTGAGAACAGCAGGTTGGTGCGCAGAACCCGGTAGGCCTCTGCATGCGGGCTTTCGGCCCCTTCATGCAGCAAGATACCAACATTCTGTGGAATTACCCCCAGCACCGGAGATCCCAGCGATCGTTCCACATCGTCGATCGTCTTAACGCTCGTGTCCAGGTACTCAATAAAGAAGGCTAATCCAACACCGACAACCAAGCCGATGATGATGCCTAGAGCAATGTTCAGCGGCTTGTTAGGCCGAACCGGCCGCAAACC
>JANXQE010000280.1 GCA_025356925.1 Limisphaerales bacterium
GATCGTTTCCAGTTCGCGCGGAGCGCTGGGATTCAACAGCCGGGGCGACACCGGTTCCGAGTTGACCACTTGCTCCAGTGTATCCGTCAGCCCTTCGCCCACAAACGGAGGGCGGCCGGTCAGCAGGTGATACAACATCGCCCCGAGCGAATAGCCATCACTGCGCCGACTGACCTTGCCGCGCCTGCCCTCGACTTGCTCGGGTGGCATGGAATTCGGCGAGCCAAGCACCTGGCCGGTCACCGTCAGTTCGGAGTCAGCTTCCAAACGCCTGGCCAATCCAAAGTCCGTTACGCGCGGTTGGTCGTGGGCGTCAATGCGCACGTTGGCCGTCTTCAGATCGCGATGCAGGATGCCTCGCTCGTGCGCGTAGTGGATGGCGATGGGCGACGAATCCCGGGTGACGCAAGCGTTTCGCCAGGTGAAACGCAACCGTCACCCCGACCTGGCCAGGATGAAAAAGCGTTTGGAACAGCAATACGGAGGCGATAGATGAGATTATTTCTCAATTCCGGGACCGACCCATTTCTATCGATGGACATGTCAGCCTCACCAGAATCTACTGGGACGGCGTGTCCGACTCGGACCCAAGCAGCTATGAACCGCCCGCTTGGTACGATGATAGTTGGGACGGGAACTAAAGGGTTAGCCAATCACTATCGGCAACGTCTCGCGCTTGTCAGCCCGAATCGGCAGCTCATTTCTTCTTCGGCACGAAATCGATCACGAAAACGTCGTCCACCAGGGGTCCCACGAGGCTGCCAAAAGCCTTGTGTTCCGGGTGCTCGAGGTAAGCGTCGCGATCCTTCTCACCCTTGAACGTGAGCATGAAGCAGTGAGTGAATCCCTTGTTTCGTTGCTCCTTGCTCACGTTCGTGCCCCACTTGAGTGACTCAATGCCTGGGACCTTCTCCTGCAAAGCGGCAAACGCCGCCTCTACCTTTTTGATATCCTGAGCCGAGGCCGTGCTTTTGAACTTAAAGCAGACAACATGATGGACTTTACCGGCGGCGCTGACCGGGCTGGTCATGCCACAAACAACGAGCGTGAAAAGCAGTGCTAGGAATCGTTTCATGGGACCAGAACCTATCAAGACCCCTCCGCTCCGGCAAGTCAAAGTCGCAACCTGCATTTCCAGATGGTCTGCCGGGTCGGAGAACCGCCGTAAGTTTCTCGGCACGCCCGGCCGAGGGCACCCCGTGGTTCGGGAACTGGGCAGGCGACCAGTTGGCGAGCGAGAGTTTTCGATTTTCTGCCACGCAGGAATATTTATTTCTGTCGCTACGGTGGATGTTGTTTGCTAATCATGCTTGGCGGCGGACCTATGAATGCTGGACAACTCTACCAGGATCGACTGAATCGATACGTGACGGCGATGCGCAACGAAAAACCGGACCGGGTGCCCATCCGGCCGTTCGTGGCTGAGTTCACCGCCAAATACGCCGGCTACACCTGCCAGGTGGTGGCGCATGATTATAACAAGGCCTTCGACGCGGCGATCAAAACTGCGAAAGACTTCGACTGGGATGCGGTCGTCCCGAACATGGTTTACGTGTGGACAGGTCTCGCTCAAGCGATCGGACTGCGCTATTACGGGATCCCTGGATTAGGCATCCCTCACACCAGCGGGTTCAATTACATTGAACCACCAGAAGACCAAGCCTTCATGCGCGAGGACGAGTATGACGCGCTGATCGACGATCCGACCGCCTTCCTGTACAATACCTGGCTTCCACGTGTTTCCACCGAAGTCAGCCGGATTGGAGAACCAGGCACCTATCACAACAATCTCTCGTTCGTGAAGGGTGCGATGGCGATGCTCTCCTATTTCTACGCTTTCGGGCCGCAAATCGCGCGCCTGCGTTCCGAGTGCGGGACGGTTTCGGCGATTGCGGGGATCTTCAAAGCGCCGTTCGATATACTTGCAGATAAACTTCGCGGCTACGTGGGCTTAACGATGGACATGCACACCCAGCCGCAAAAAGTGCTCAAAGCCTGCGAGGCGCTCATGCCGCACCTATGCCATGTCGGGTTGACCACAGCCGACCCGGCCAAACTTGTGCCGATCGGTTTCTGGATGCACCGCGGGTGCGTGCCATTTATCAACCCGAGGCAGTTCCATTCCCATAACTGGCCGACGCTCAAACCGATCATTGAAGAGTTTTGGAAGCAAGGCCATCAAACGCTATTTTATGCCGAGGGCAAATGGAAGCATCACCTCGATTCCTTCCGCGAGTTGCCGGACCGCAGCATCGTGTTTCATTGCGACCAGGACGATATATTTCACGTTCATCAGAAGCTGCATGACAAGTTCGCACTGAGCGGCGGTATTCCGAACGTCTTGTTAAGTTTTGGCAAGCCCGAAGAGGTGCGCGTGGTGTGCAGGCGCGTTCTGGAGGAGGTTGCTGCCGATGGAGGTTATATAATGGACGCCGGAGCCATCATGCAGGACGACACCAGCATCGAGAATCTCCGAGTGCTGACTCAAACCACGCGCGAGCATGGCGGCTACGCGTCAGGAACGTACCAACCCTGCGTCGCCACGCCGCCCTGCGACCTTGCAGCCTCCATCGCTGACCGGCAGGTGGCCAAGGGTATGGCTGGCCAGGCACAGCCCGCGGTGCGGCCGGGAGTTTGTTTTCCGTGGGAAGAGCGGCTGAGGGATTTGCCGGAAATCACGGGCAGCCCGGAGCTGATCAGGCGAATCTGGGAGGACATCGACGCGTTTGGGAACATGTACATCTGGCAGTTGCTGCTGAGCTTTTAAAGTGCGATCACGATCTCGTTCGGTCGCTAATGGGCCGCTGTTTCCGGCCCAAAGGGCCGGTCGAGTCGAGCCCAGGGCTGGGGCCGACAGGCCGATGCCCTGGGGTCATTGTTGAGAGAACCAATCGCGCCCTGACGGGTTGCAAGAAATGGAGAGCCACGACGCCGTGCCCTTCCAAAATGACTAGCCCGGTTGTCCTCTCGACCACGCTCCATCTTTTGACAAAGCGCGTTTTGATCGTAGCCTGCTGCGTGGAATTACCAGGCTCTCAAAACCAACTCGCCCTGCCGCGGGCCATGGACCTCACAATTACCTGAACGGATTATGTCCTTGCGACCGATCAAACGAATCATCAAGTCCAAGCCTGCTCTCGAAGGGGCCGGCGTCCATTTGCGGCGTGCGTTCGGCTTCGGCAATACGACCGATTTTGACCCCTTCTTGCTCTTGGACGACTTCCGCAATGATATTCCCGCGGATTACCTGGCGGGATTCCCCTGGCACCCACACCGTGGGATCGAGACCATCACCTACGTCCTTGCCGGAACCGTCGAGCATGGTGATAGCATGGGAAACCACGGCGCGATTGGCGCGGGCGATATCCAGTGGATGACCGCGGGCAGAGGGATCATCCACCAGGAAATGCCGAAAGGCGACCATTTGGGACGGATGCACGGGTTTCAGCTTTGGGCAAACCTGCCGGCGGCCAAGAAAATGACGGCGCCGCGTTACCAGGAGGTCAAGTCGGTGGAAATCCCAGAGGTGACCGAGGACGACGGCACGAGCGCCCGGATCGTCTGCGGAAACTTCTGGGGCAAGAGAGGCCCAGTCGAGGGGATAGCCGCTGACCCGATCTACGTCGATGTGACGGTGCCGCCTGGGAAGCGAAAGAAGCTCTCCGTCGAGACGACGCGTCACGCCTTTGCTTATGTTTTCGCGGGAGGCGGAAAGTTTTGCAACGCGTCCGCTCCGTTGGCGGTGCCGACCGAAGGACTCGGTTGGGCCGATACGGTCCCACCCAAGGAGGCGGACGACCGCTCACTGATCCTCTTCGACCGCGGTGACGAAGTAGAGGTGCAGGCCGGGGAGGACGGCATCCGTTTTCTCCTGGTTTCCGGCAAGCCACTTGAGGAACCGGTCGCCTGGTACGGTCCGATTGTGATGAATACTCAGGAAGAGCTTCAACAGGCTTATTCGGAGCTGCAGCAAGGGAAGTTTCTAAAGCCGTAGGGTTGGAACCTCGTAGAAAGAATTATTGCCGCGAAGAGGCACAAAACGCGCAAAAAGGAAAAGCCCGAACGATGTTTCAAGTAAACAGGGCCCCTCCGACTTACCTAATACGACACCAAGGACACGCCGCCAGCCGCAAGGGCCAGCTGACGCCCTTGGCCAGGTTCTCAGCTAAACTGCTTCAAACTTTTTTTGCGCCTTTTGCGCCTCTTCGTGGCTAATCGTCTCGGTTTCATTCGTCGTTCGGCCTTCGGAGCTCGGATTTGCGGCTTGCCCGGTCTCCGCCGCGATTATCTTTTCGTCGAACGTGGCGACCACTTTCTGGCCGGGCTGGACGACGAGGAAATCGGCGTCTGGCCAGGGACCGTCGACCATGGCTTGGAAGAGGGACAAAGTTCCTGGGACCTGGTCATAAGTCCAACCCTTATCGGCGCAGATCTGCCGCACCTGCTGAGGAAGCTTCAGCGGTTGGAGAAAATCGAAGTCGATGAGCGTTCCGTGGGAGTAGGATTCCGTCCAGCGGCTCATCTCTCCGAGGAGGTAATTGGCCTGGTCTTCGCCGAATTTTTGGACCCACTGTTGGTAAGTTGCCTGGAGATTGAGGCTGGAGTTAGCCGGCAGGGAGGCGCCACCCCAGATCGAGCCTTTCGTCCCGCGGCGTGTGGCGCATTCGAGCCAGCCCGAGGTGTAATAATACGTTCCAGGTCGTTC
>JANXQE010000302.1 GCA_025356925.1 Limisphaerales bacterium
GGCCACCTCGTGCTCTCGACTTTGCACACCACCAATGCGGCCCAGTCCGTCAGCCGAATCCTCGATTTCTTCAAAGCCGATGAGCGCGAGCAGATTCGGCGTCAGCTCGCCGGCACGCTTCAGGCGGTCATTTGTCAACGCATGGTGGGAACCCTCGCTGGCAGCATGACGCCGGCCGTCGAGATCATGATCAACACCGCGACCGTTAAAAAGCTTATTGAAGAGAACCGGCTCGACAAGCTCCCGGCGGCGATCGAAACCGGTTTGGATGACGGGATGATCAATTTCAATCAAGCGTTGTTCAACCTTGTCAAGCTGGGCAAAGTCGGCGAACAAGAGGCGTTGAGCAAGGCTTCCAATCCGCAGGCGCTCGAAATGAACTTCAAGGGGATTTTCCTCGACGAGGGACGCCGGATCCTGAGCTGATTTTGGCACCCTGCCGCGGGTCCGAGGTCCACGCGGCTTCAGACCTGGCAAGTAACAGGCGCCCGGGAGATTGGCGCCCGCCTTGTTGGGGTGTCGCTGCTCCTGGGCTCTGCGCCGGCGCAGGGCTTTGGGACCGCCGAAGCTTGTCCATCCACGGCGCTACCTGGGCGCAATGTAGAGCTCTCCGCTGTCGAGATTTTTCACAATCATGTCCACCGTGCGATCGATAGCACCCAGGTTTTCACGGACCACCGCGAGCGCATTCTGTCCGAGCGCCTCACGGCGGCTCTCATCCGAGAGGAGATTTCCCAGCGCCTCCTCCAGTTGTGCCGCGTCCCGGACCTGAACCGCGCCATCTTTAGCCAGAAAGCTCCGCGCGACTTCGGCAAAGTTTTGCATGTTGGGGCCAAACACCATGGGTTTGCCCAGCGCACCCGGTTCAATCGGATTTTGGCCGCCTTGCGCCGTAATGCTCTTGCCGATAAAAATCAAAGTTGCCTGCTGATAAAAGTACTTGAGCTCGCCGGTGGTGTTGACCAGGAGGCATTGGACGTCGTTGGGCGGATATTGCGTCGTGCGGCTAAGTTCAGTGCGATAAACGAACTTGATCCCGCGGGACTGCAATTCCCGGCTGACCTCGCGGCTTCGTTCAAAGTGCCGGGGAACCAAAATCAAAAACAAATCCTGAAATCGTTGGCGCAATCGAACAAAGAGATCGGCCAGCAGCGCCTCCTCGCCTGGATGCGTGCTGCCCGCGACGAGGATCTTCGCGGTTTGGGGCAACCCTAATTGTCGCAGCATGCCCGGGACATCGATGATGCGTCGCTCGTCGAGCTTAGCGGCGTCGAATTTTAAGCTGCCGACCACGTGAACCCGCTCCGGGCGGCAGCCCAATTCGCGCAACTTGACCGCATCGGCTTCGGTCTGAGCCCCGACACCCGCGAAGGCGGCGAAGAAGCGGCGAAACAGAAACCCTAAACGCTTGTACCTTGGAAAGGAGCGGTCCGAGAGCCGCGCGTTGACCAGGAACAGCGGAATGCGCAGGTCGCGTGCTTTCCAGATGAAGTTAGGCCAGATCTCCGCCTCGACCAGGACGATGGCTTCCGGGCGGATGGTATTGAGCGCGTGGGAAACGCAGCGTTTGTAATCCACGGGATAGTAAATCCGGCTGACATGGCTGGGCAAACGCCGATCCAACTCCTCCATTCCGGTGGTGGTCGTGGTCGAGACGATTATTTTCAGGTTCGGCAGCCGAGGTTCCAGAGCACGAATCAGTTGGGTACAGACACCAACCTCGCCCACGCTGACAGCATGCATCCAGAGGGTCTGGCGATTGGTGATCGCTTGTTTGAACTTCGAGTCGAACCGGCCAAACCGTTGGGCGAAGCCGCGCTGCCAATTGCCGCGGCGTTGCATCCTGAAGAAATAATAGGGCGATGCCAACACGAAAAAGATCGTGAACAGCAAGTTGTAAAGGGCACGCATTAGGGAGAGGTTTGCACCTATTCGCCGCGAATGTTGGGCAATTGGCGTGCTTTGCGCAAAGAGATTCTGAGCGACAACGATTCTCTCGGGCTTCTTGACCGATGGACTTTTCGGTGGATCCAACCGATGATTAGGATATCAATCGGCGTGGAAGTTTCCGAAACCATTCAGTGCCCTTTTTGCGGGCAAGCTTTCGAGGTCATGATCGACACGAGCGTTGCCGAGCAGCGCTTTACCACTGATTGTGAAGTGTGCTGCCGGCCATTCGAGATCATCGCGCAATGTGAGCCGGGTGAAGTGTTGAGTGTCGAAACGCGATGATTTCTTTATGTCCATCGGACTCCGTTCTCGCTAAGGTCCTCGGCACTCAAATATGAATCAAAACACAGTTCTGTGGATCTATATTGTTCTGCTGTTGGTCGGCGGCATGATTGGATTTCTAAAAGCGGGCAGCAAAATCTCGTTGATCACCTCGTCCGTGGCGGCCGCGTTGCTCATCCTCACGGTGATGCCGGGTGTGTTCACCTTCACGTTTCGGCGCAACCTGGCGGACATCATCATGGCCGCGCTGCTGATCGTCTTTGCCATCCGGCTGACCAAGACGCGAAAGTTTATGCCGAGCGGGATGATGCTGGTATTAACCCTGGCTGCGCTGGCGCTGCGACACCTGGCTGTATAACTCCCCAGACAACGACCTGGTCTTGGGTTTTCACGAGGAAAAGCATTCCTGCGATCGCAAAAGCGAATTGAGTTTTGACGGGTTTCAGTGATGTTTGCTAAGTCAGGTGATGGGTTGAAGGTGAACCATGAACCAGGCGATCGCCACGTTTTTCTCGCTGCTGTTCTTGGGGGTTGGATTTATTACTATCCCCTGGGTCCTGACCGTTCGGCTAACGCCAGAAAACAAGCGCAAAAGGGTTCTGCGTTGGCTGCTCGCCTGGTCGATTCGAGGCGTGGTGCTGCCAGTGGCACTTTGGGCCATGATCAATCTGGGTGTTTCCTGGTACCTCCGGCCCTTTATGCCCGAGGTGCAAGCCGCACAGAATCGTGGCGGACCCTGGGTGCCTGTGTACCTTCGGGTGGTCGGGATGGGCCTGTTCAGCGTCAGTTCTTACTGGAGCGCAATCACGCTGGGGTGGCTGCTCACCAGCGCCGCCTGCGCAGCGGAGCAGACGTCGCGCAAACAGTTCAATCCCCTCGTCCTCACCTGCTTGCTGGGCTTAGGGATTCCGGTCGGGATCATCCTGCTGTTCGGCGGTTTGCCTGCCGCGGGCCTGGCGGGCACGCTCCTTTTGGCGCCCATGGTCGGATACGGTCGCGACATTCTGCAGCCCCGCAAACTGCCCCCGATGTATACCCGCGCGGTGGCGCGCATCAAATTCGGCAAGTACAGCGAGGCAGAATCAGAGATCATTAAGGAATTGGAGAACTGGGAAGATGATTTTGAGGGCTGGCTCATGCTGGCAGAATTGTACGCCAATCATTTCAACGACCTCGGCGAAGCGGAGCGAACCATCATCGAGTTGTGCGAGCAACCCACGGTCACGGCGTCGCAGATGGCGGTGGCGTTGCATCGACTGGCCGAGTGGCAGCTCAAGCTCGCGCAGGATCCCGTCGCCGCGCGGCGTGTGTTGCAGATCGTTTGCGACCGTCTGAAGGGCACGCACCTGGCCCGAATGGCTCAGCTTCGGATCAACCAACTGCCCGCCTCGGCGGTTGAACTGCGCGAGCAGCAGACCGCCCAAACGATACGTCTGCCGGCGCTCGGCGATCAACTGGACATACCGCCAGAAACAACGGGTCTGGATCGCAACAAAGCGGCCAAGCTGGCCAATGCGTGTGTCGAACAGCTCAAACAGAATCCCGATAATGTCGCCGCGCGTGAAAAGCTCGCCAGGATATTCGTCGAGTGTTTGGACAAGGCGTTGCCTGGGATCGAGCAGATCACTCTCTTGCTCGAGATGCCGGACCGGTCGGATTCTGAGCGGGCCGGATGGCTCGGCCTGATTGCCTCCTGGCATATCAAGTATCGCCAGGACGTTGAGGCCGGCCGACAGTATTTGGAACGTCTGGTCGAGGAGTTCCCCGCCAGCGCACAAGCCTTTGCGGCGCGGCGCCGGCTTGAATTGCTCGACCGGCAGCTCAAGCACAGGCGGCAGCGAACCTGACCAGAGTTGCCCCATGAGTTTGCGCCACCCCATGAAGCCGATTCCGTTTCTCTCGCTCAAAGACGCCACTTTCCGTCTCGGAGACCGGCTGGTGTTTGAGAATTCAACCTTGACCTTTCATCGAAACGAACAGTGGGCGATCATTGGGCCAAACGGCTCTGGCAAGTCGGTTTTGGCAGACGCACTGCGCGGCCGCCTGCCCCTACTGCACGGCGAGTTGCGCTATCATTTCTCACCGCCTCCGGGACTCAGCCCGGAGGAAACCATTGGCCATGTCGCGTTTGAGGATCGCAAATCCGAAATCCACGGAACCGTCGTCCAATCCCGATGGACCCGCTCCGAGGAGGAAGGCTCGCTCTTGGTGAGCGATTTTCTCTCTTACGAGCGGGTGATGGAGATCAACCCTTTCGAAGTGACGCCCAGGCATGCGGTGGCTCAGCCGGCGTTCGAACGGCGAAAAGGCCGGGCGATCAGCCTGTTACAAGTCGGCGGCTTTCTGCGTCGGACGCTGCTTTCCTTGTCCAACGGCGAACGACAGCGCGTCCAACTCGCGCGCGCGCTGGCCCAACCCCTGCGCCTCTTGATGCTCGACGAGCCGTACGTCGGCATGGATCCCGAGACGCGAGGTTACTTTCACCGCGTGCTGGAGCGCCTGCCTAACACACGGTTGCGGGTGCTCCTCATCACGGCGCGCGTCGATGACCTGCCGCGACACATTACTCACCTGCTCTGTGTCGAGGGATGCCACGTGGCACGCGCTGGACCACGCGCAGAAGTGTTATCCCGGAGGAGTGCCCGAGGGCGATCGGGCTCCGTCACCAACGCGCGGCAATTCACGCCCCCCAATCGGGCACCGGCACAACGCACTGTCAGCGCGCGGCCGCTCGCAGTCAGCCTGATCGAGCTTCGGAATGTGACCGTGCGTTATGGGACCAGCGTCATTCTTCACGACCTCAACTGGAGCGTTCGTGAAGGTGAAAGCTGGGCCTTGCTCGGTCCGAACGGCTCAGGAAAAACCACGGTGTTGAGCCTCATCCTCGGCGATCATCCGCAAGCGTACATGAACGAGGTGATCGTTTTCGGCAAACGGCGCGGCGACGGCGAGTCGGTATGGAACCTCAAGAGGAACATCGGTTGGGTCTCTCCAGAGTTGCAGTTGCATTTCGACGACTCGGTTTCCGTCGCTGATGTGGTCCTCTCCGGCTTCCATCAGACGATCGGCCTTTTTGAAACTCCCACACGACGCCAGTCTGCAGCGGCCCGCCGCTGGTTGAGTCACTTCGGGTTGCTGGAATTTGCTGATCTCCCCCTGTTTTCTCGATCAGCCGGTTTGCAGCGAATGACGTTGTTAGCTCGGGCGTTGGTTAAAAAACCCCGCTTGTTGATCCTGGATGAACCTTGCCAGGGTTTGGACCCGGCCCATCGGGACCTGATTATCCGAAACGTCGACGCGCTCATCCGCGCGCGGTCGGTCACCGCGATTTTTGTAACTCACCGGCCGGAGGAAATCCCCAGGTCGATAAAACGCGTGCTCCGACTCGCGCGGCGGCCAACCGGAGTTCAAGGCTCTTGATTTCGCGGGCTTGCCGCCACTGCCCTACGTCTGCAGAGTACTTCCCGAGAAATCCATCGGCCAGATTCCCACATTCGATGGAGGCCGGCCTGTTGCAGGGGGGGCCAAGCGGACTTCAACACCAGAGGAGGACGTAATCCTCCTCCTCACAGTGACCCTCCAGAAACGGTGAGTTACGCGTTCTGAATTATTTTGCCTCGGCGCCGAGTTGGGCTAAATTAACCTCATGGCAATTGGGACCATCTACCGCGCCTTCAACCCGGCCGATGCGCATTTGGTTCGCTCGCGGCTCGAGGCGGCGGGCTTTCACGCCGTCGTAACCAACGAACTCTCGGCGCTCAGCATGGACGGCTATGCCCTGGCCGCTGGCGGCATCCTCGTGCAGGTGCCTGAAGGGGAGGCTTCCGAGGCGCAGGATTTCCTGGCTCACAGCACCCCGGTGGATGATGCGGGGGAAGCCAGCTAACGCCGGCGCTCGGACGTTCCTCTCCGCAGGAACGACCGATGACTCAGGCCCCAGCATCTCGGCAGGCGATGTGTACACAAACCCTTTTGAACAATGTTAGTTGACTCCGCTCCGCTAACGCCCGGCATACTCACCAATTAAAAACTAAGAATTAAAAATTCAAAACTCCCTAATAACGTCGCTCCAGCGCCTGCTTCCTCGAGGCGAGGTTTCCTGTACCGCCGCGGTCCTCGCTGAGCATTCAAAAGACAAGTGGTTCGCAGCCCATCCGCCGGAAGCGGTGGTTTTCCCGCGCAGCACTCGATCCGTATCGACCCTTCTGCATTTTGCTCACCGGCACAGGGTGCCGGTCACGGCCCGCGGCGCCGGCCATGGTTATGTCGGCGGCTGCGTCCCGGCCCACGGCGGCATCGTGCTCTCACTGGCCAGGATGAACCGGATCAAAGAAATCAATGCGGCGGATTTCGTCGCGGTTGTGGAGCCGGGCGTCAACACGCAGCAACTGGCGGACGAAGTCGAGAAACGCGGGTTGTTTTATCCACCCGATCCGGCCAGCAGAAAGGACAACGCCATCGGCGGAAATATTTCGACGAATGCCGGTGGACCCCGCTGCCTCAAGTACGGTGTCACCCGCGACTATGTCTTGGGCTTGGAAGTCGTGCTGGCGGACGGCACAGTGGTGAAGTTGGGAGGCCGCACGCACAAGAACAAGACTGGCTTTGATCTACATCGACTGTTTGTCGGCTCGGAAGGATTGCTCGGGGTAATCACCGAAGCCACTTTAAAGCTTCTACCCCGGCCGCCTTACCGGGCCTGTCTGGCAATTGGCTTCGACTCAATGCGCTCCGCCGTTCGCTCCCTGCAGGCGATCCTCGGGGCCGGCTTCCTGCCCGCAGCGTTGGAAATCGCGGATGCCTTCACTCTGGCGGCAGCGTATCAACGCACCCGGAGTGAACGCCTGCGAGGCTGTCACGCTCACCTGATCGTCGAGTTGGACGGTCAACCCCGTTCAGTCCGCGGAGAGGTGCGCGACGTCCAACAACTCGTCAAGCCCCAGCGCCCGCTCTTTGTCGAGGTCGGCCTGGGCACGGCCAAATGCGAAGCGGTTTGGCAAATCCGACGCGAGTTCTCGTATGCGCTTCGTGATACGGGTTTAACCAAACTCAATGAAGACATCGTCGTGCCGCGCGGACGGCTCGAGGATCTCTTTGTGTTCGCGTCCCGGCTCCAGCGGAAACACGGTTTGCCCGTCGCCTGTTTCGGCCACGCCGGCGACGGGAATATCCATACCAACGTGATGGTAGACTTCACGCAACCGGGCGCCAAACAACGAAGCCAGGCCGCCCTCGACGAGCTCTTTGCTCAAGTCCTGGAGTGGGGCGGAGCGATCACGGGCGAACATGGCATCGGCCTCGCCAAAAAGCCGTGGTGGAATCAGGCGCTCTCCAAGGAGGCCCGCGACCTGCACCGGGTAATTAAGAAGGCGCTCGACCCGCGGGGGATCCTGAACCCGGGGAAGTTTGTTTAGAGGGTCAATAACCAATTTTCATCACGGTCCTTCCTGGCCATGTTGCTGGGGGCCCTTCCCGCATCCTTGCGGAACTTTCCGCGCTTTAGTACAAACTCCCGCGCAATGTGCATAAGAACAATTGGAATAGGTGCTTTGGCGCTGGGGATTTTTGCGCTGGGAAACGGGTGCAAGAAATCAGAGCCGAGCGAATCTCAGACGGGCGGCGCCGCGAAACAGCCGGTGCCGAGCAATCCAGTGGCTACCGTTCATTGGATTGGGATGAAGCAGCTGGCCAACGAAACGAACGCAGCCGGAGTCCTGAAGATTTGGCGGCTGCCGGAAACTGAAAAGCTGAAGGCCCAAACGCTGGACAAACTCGCGTTGGCTCCGTGGCGGCTATCAGGCACCAACCGCCCACCCGCCGTCACCAATTACGCTGCCCTGGTCCGGGAGAACCCCTCGGCGTCCCTGCTCCGGTCATTGCTGGATGACCTGGTCCAGGAAGAGTGGTATCTGGAAATCCGAGACCCAAAAGAAAAGGCGGCGCAAATAGCCTTAGCGGTTCGTCTCCATCCCGTGCGCGCCGGGCTGTGGGAAACCAACCTGGGCACGGTAGTCCAATCGCTAACAGCCACCGCCCGGACCGTCGTGCACTACGCGGGAGCGAGCCACGGCTGGCAAGTCCAGGTCGCCAATTCATCCTCTGCTCCCTGGCCGTTTGCCCATCATGTCGAACTCGCACGCTCCGGCGAGTGGACGATTATCGGTCTCGCTCCTGCGCAGAACGCCGCGTTCACTGATTTGCTGGCACGTGCGCAGGGGGCCCAACCTCTGTTCGCCGATCCCGCCAAAAATGATTGGCTCCAGACAACTTTCGACCTGCGCCGCCTTGCCACTGCTTTATCCTGGGGCTGGGACCTGCCGCAGGGTTGGCCCAGGATTTCGTTGGCCCTAAACGGAGATGGCCAAAACGTCCTTACGCGGGGCCGAATGAATTTCCCCAAACCGCTTCCCTTCGAGATCGAGCCGTGGAACATTCCGACGAACCTCATTCACGAGCCGGTGCATAGTTTCACGGCGGCACAAGGCCTCAAGCCCTGGCTATCCTCTTCGGCGAACTGGCAAAATCTTCACGCGGGGGCACCGCCAAACCAGCTCTTTTGCTGGGCGCAAGCCGGATCCCCATTCATGGCCTATGCGGCGGCTCCTTTGGCGGATGCCAGCAGAACGATTGCCAAGCTCGGCCCAGGAATCATGGAAGACTTTAACCCTCTGCTGGCCGCCAACCGCATGGGCAAGTGGGAGCGTGCTTCTAACTCCGATGGGGTCGTGTGGAATCGGGCGCCGATCATCGCTCCATTTGTTCAGTCCGTTGGCCTGGCCGGAGGACTGTTCCTGTTTGCTGGCTTGTCTCCCCTTTCGCTTACCAACCACCCGCCGCCTTCCGGCACCCTGAGGGAGTTGTCGAGGCAGCCGAACCTGGTTTACTTCGACCGTGAGCTAACCGGCCCGCGAGTGGAAAGCTGGATGTTTACCGGTCAACTCTTCCGCCTAATCCTCCGGAGTGCCCAACTGCCGCCCGAGGCGAACACCGTCGCATGGTTAAAGGCTGCCGGCCCCATGATGGGCGTTTCAACGACCACCGCAACCAAGACCGGTCCGGCTGAGTTGTTGCTGGCGCGCACCTCCACGATCGGTCTCACCGCGATCGAAATTCATCTCCTGGCAGACTGGTTGGAATCCCCCCAATTCCCGCTCAGACTGTATACCCTCGCGGCCAAATTACCTCCCCTTGCCCCACGTCGAGATCGGGCCAATAGCCCGTCGTCGCGCTGAAGGACGCCGATTGCTTAACTTTATCGTTATTTACCGAGGCGCAAGTTGGCACGTAAACAGCTTTACTAGTACCTTCGAGGCCGGTGGAGCATCATCCCAAGCCCTTGAAGCTTGGCAGCTTTGGTAGAGAAACCCCTACTTTTGGAGTTGAAAAAAACGTTCAAATAATTTGAAAAAATCGTTGACACGCCCTTGCTGCTCTGCCAAAGTGGTTTCACACACGGTAAACACAAACTACAAAACAATGAGAACAAAAGCACTACTTAGTGTGGCTGCGATAGCAGCCAGTGCCATCACCGCGATGGCACAGGCAAATGTTTATTCCTTAAACATTGTCGGGTACGCCACAGTTACAGTTAATCCGGGATACAACTTGCTGGCTAATCCGCTCAGCGCTGGAGCTACTAACGGCGCGAACGAGATCATGCCAATCCTGGACGGCGAACAGATCCTGACTTGGAGCGGCGCTTCATTCAGCACCGTACAGTACGACTCTGGAGCGGTACCGACTCCCGGATGGGTTCTGGGAGATGACACAACTCCGGCCCATCCTCCGTCTCTGGCTCCGGGCCAAGGTTTCTTCTTCTTCAACCCGAACGCGACGGCAACCAACTTCACGTTTGTCGGCCAAGTCGTTCCCGGGCCGTCGAGCACGAACAGTTTGTCGTTGGCTCCCGGCTATTCGTTAGTCGGCTCGCCGCTGCCGGCTAGCTTAACCGTCGCTCAAGGCGGTATCACCAACGCCCCGCTCCACCTGCCGATCCTTGACGGTATGTCGATCCTGCAATGGAATGGCTCGGCATACGTCACAACGCTGTACGATTCAGGGGCTGCACCTACTCCTCCGTGGGTTAAAGGAGACGACACTACTCCTACTACGGTTCCGGCCTATACCATTGGTTCTGGGTTCTTCTTCTTCAATCCTAACCCCACCGCTGCGGCTTGGACTCAGAGCTTGCCGTAAGCTACACAATTCAGTACTGAATAAATCAACAACTAAACCACAATCATACATCTAAATATGAAAAAACTAGCAGCAATACTCTGCTTGAGTGCGTTGACCACTGGTGCTTTTGCCCAGGGATTGGTCACGTTCAATAACGGCCCCACGACCCAGATCACCTCCGGGGCATCGGGCAGCACGGCAGCGCTTGCCGCCGGTAATCCTGGTGCGTATTACTTCGGCCTATTGACGTCCGCTGCCGCTGCGGGTCCGTTTACGTTCGCAGGGGTTTACGCCACGAATACCGCTGGCGCTGGTCGTTTGTCCGGAGGCACCGTCGCGGTCAACGGTTGGCAGCCCAACACGGTCATGAACTACGAGGTTGCTGGATGGTCTAAAAGCTTGGGACCAACCTGGCAATCGGCTTGGCTGTCTGGCACTTTTGGGACCGCCGGGTTCTACGGTGTTTCTGCCGTGGCCAGCGGTACTGCCGGTGGTGGCAGCCCTGTTCCTGCACCAGCTTGGAACATCTTCGGCGGAAGCGGCATTGCGGGCTTTAATCTGTCGCCGGTAGGCGGCACTCCCCCCGTGCCTGAACCCACCAGCATGGCGCTGGCTGGCTTGGGTGCCGCAGCTCTCTTGATCTTCCGTCGCCGGAAGTAATCAACTAACTAGGTTATTCTCACAGAAGCCGCCCTTTCGGGCGGCTTCTTTTTTTGCTCATAACGCCCCCACCGCCGAGGCGAGATTGGTCGCCACGACTGCCTTTCAACAACAACCCGCACAGAGGGCGGCAACTATCAGAAGAGAAGCGCCCGGCCCTTTAGGTTGAGCGCTCTGGTGAGGGGATCCCAGTCCCAACGTAACGACCGACAATCGCCAGCGATTTATCGCTGGGACCAAGCTGGCATTTCTGCACAGTCCCATCAGTGAACGCAGAAAAGGCGCTGCGGCATCGATCTCTACCCTTATATTCTGCCGTC
>JANXQE010000601.1 GCA_025356925.1 Limisphaerales bacterium
CCTCCGCCGCTACTTCCCCGGCGTGTTGCCGCCCTCGTGCCAGGGCCAGATCATCCGGAGAAGGAACGCCGCTTTTCGGAGCATTAGCCTGCTCGCGCACCAAGCGCTCGGCGAGAACCACGGTCGGATGCAACCGGGCGGCGGCATTGCTGAATCTGGAGCCCGCGACGCTTCCAGCCGCGATGAGCAACGGCAACATTATTAACAGCAATGCCAGGGTCCGGCGGTCTCGCGCGAGACTAACTGGCTCGGTCTCGATCGCCTGAGGTTCACGCATCGCGCCAAATGGGCAGGAGGCTTCGCATAACCGGCATTGGGTGCAGAAATCGGGTGTGACCCGGACGCGCCACCGGGCCACCGTCGCGCCCAGCTTGAGCAGCGCGCCGTACGGGCATAAAAACCGGCAATAGGGCCGCCCTACGAAAATCCCCAGAAGCAGCAGAGCGACTCCGGAAAGCACCATCAGAGTGCGCCCACTCATCCGAAAGATGGGCACAAACGGATCGTACTGACAGATGATGAAAGCACTGCCTGTGGCGGCGAACAGCACCCCGGCGCCCAGGTAAATGAACGGCAGGATGCTCAATCCCTGTTCCAGCCAGTTTGGCACTTTGATCGGTTTGAGCAGCACGAGATCCTGCAGCGCACCGTGCGGACAAACCGCCGCGCAAAAGGTGCGCCCCGAAAACAGCGCGAAGCCAATTGGCAAAACAAAGAACGACAGCACGCCGACCGGCATCGCATAACCGCCGTCGCCCAACGCCAGCGCGACATTCTGCAACGAGCCAATCGCGCACACGCAACCCTTTCGCCAAAAGCCAAAATAGATCAGCGAAAACAGCGACAGCCCGACCAGACCTTTACGCGAACGTTTCCTGTAAACCAGCCAACTGGCCGCCGCCAGGCACGCCGCGAGCATGGCTACATCCACGTATTGGAACAGAAACGCGCGAGCCGGCGGCAGAGACGTTGCCGGTACCTGTTGGCCGCTTTCAAAATCCGGTGGCGGAAACCGTGGCTGGGCGTTAGCAACCGTCCCGGCGAGCACCGCACAGAGCAAGATGAAAGCCCTGAAAATGCCGGAGAATTTACGAATTCCGATTTTCGATTTACGAGTGAGAACCATCCCTTGAGGCCGGGTCAGTTCCGCGCGTAAATCGCCGATCGCAAATCGCCAATCGCCCAGGTTCATCTCAATGGCTGATGGTTTTCAAGAGGTACGGTTGGCTGGCCGGCACGCGGCGGAAGGCATCGCCGGCGCAGACTTTCGAGATCGCGCATTCATTGCAGTTGACGCACCGATCGTGGCGTACTTGGAGAAAGAGCGAGCCGTTGCCAAATCGGTTGCAACCTTCAACGCACTTCGCGCACCCGATGCACAATTGCTCGTCAATGGTGTACTCGTAATAAGGATCCTCCACGTACGTGCGCTTAATTGCGGCAGTGGGACACAGGCAATTCTCCGCCCCGGTGTTGAGATCGTTCGGCTCAGGTTCGAAATAGCCGGTGCAAAGCTGGCAATACCCGCACAGCGCGAAGGCGTGCACGCACTTCACAGCCGATTGTTGCAGAACGCAGTGGGTCGCACAGTTGCCACAGCGGAGACATTTCTGCGGGTCAATCTGCCACACCGTTCCCTGGGCTGAACTGTGTCCGGAAGCCAGCCCCAACAACCCTCCCAACCCCGTTATCGCCGCGACGCGCGTCCCGTCGCGCAAAAACTGGCGCCGCGTCACCGGAGTTGGAGATTCGGTTCCCATAGCTTCAGGCTTTGGCCCTCATGACCCGCACATTGCCGGCGACCAAATCCAGGATGTAAACCTGCCCTTGCGAATCGACGGCCGCATCCAGTCCCCCGACCGTCTCGTCCGGTCGGTCGCTGACCGAACCCGGCTGGGAGTCGTCCCGGAACAACTCCGGCCCGGCGACCACGCACTCCAGAGCCCGTTCGGTTGAATACACTTTCACTCGCGGCAAGCCCTTCTCGCAGGTGATGCACCGGCCGTCGGGCAGCAGCGCCAGTCCGATCGGATTGCAGCAGCCGCAGAATCCGCTGATGCTCGCCGATGGTTTTCCCCAGGAAAATTCCAGGTCGCCGTTCGGGGTGAAAACCTCGACACAATGCCGGCCCGGATTGTTAACCCGCAGCAAGTCGTCGCGCCCCAATTTGACATCCAAATACGGGCTTGGAACAATGAGGCCTGGGATGTTATGCGGCTGATTTTTTTCCCCGATTCGGCCGAGGAGTTTGCCGGAGCGATCATAGCGGAGAACGACCCGATTCGCCGAATCCGCAGCGAAAAGATCGTTGGCTCCCACGCTCAACCCCGTGAACCAGGTTTTCCTTGTGGGAGGCTCCCAGGTCGATACAGACTGCCCCTTGGCATTGAGCACCTCGATATGCGTGCGCAGCCCCACGTAAAGGGTTCCATCCTCCGCCACGGCAAGACAACGTGCGGGTGAGGTCAAGGCGACCTCTCCCAGTTTGCTGCCTTGCCCGTCCAAAATGTCCACCCCATTCTTCGTGGCGATGTAAACCCGATCCTGAGGCCCGATCGCGATTCGGCGCGGCTCCGCGCGCAATCCAGAAAACTTCCGGATCTGCTCGTATTTTACCAGCTTGGGATCGGTGATGGCCAGTCTCTCGATATCGTAGGCAAACGAGTTGGCCGAAGAACTGCCGCCCGCGCCTCGGCTTGAGCTCTCGGAAGGTCCCAGCGCGATTCCCCCCAACGCGCACAGACTTGCGCCGCGGATACTCCGGTCGAGGAATTGACGTCGGCTAAGACTTTTTTTCGTGGGATTCATATACCTATCCTCTTCCGGCGAGCCTGGCCGAGAGGGCTTGCGGTAAACCGCAACCGGCGAATACCCCGCACCCGTTGCAGACCCCACGATTGAAACAGCGCTGACCGCTCAGCTCTGGTTTGGCTCCGGTCAGCACCGCTACGGCTCCCAGCCCGCTGAGCAGAGCATAGCGGGCCGCTGAGCGGAAAAATTCACGGCGGCTCGGACCGGATCCGGGTGAGAAGATCATAAATAATGTGGTCGATTGCGAACTTTGAGAAAGAGTCGAACAGGAGCCGCAAACGAGCTACATCGGGATTGGCAATTCCCAACCCTCTTTTGGCTTTGCGATCGCTTGATTTGGTCAGCCCGCGAACACCATCCCCCCGAGGCCGGGTGTATGAATGTTCGACTTAGGAACCAGTCGGCGGAACGCCGTCGAGGTACTGGCGGATGGTTTCCAGCAGAAGCTGTGGCGAGCAGGGCTTGGCGAGAAACCGGCTGTTAGTTTGGCCTACCACTTCGGTGTCGTGGCCAAGGATGTCGCCGCTATAGCCACTGGTAAAGATCACTTTGAGCTGAGGGTTTGTGGCCCGTAGCTGGTCAGCGAGATCTCGGCCGGTGACTCCCTCGGGCATGATAATGTCGGTGAGCAGCAAATCGACCGCCGGCGACAGGGATCGACACATTTCGAGGGCGGCTCGGCCCGAGGCCGCCTCATGGACCGTGTAGCCGAATTTCTCCAACAACCTGCGTGTCAAGAGGCGGACGGAATCTTCGTCTTCAACGAGTAAGATGGTTTCTTTGCCGCCCGGCGAGTGGCCGGAATCTTCCCCGCGGGGGTTGAGTGGCCCTGGCGACTCAATGGCTGGCAGGAAGAGCGTGAAGGTGGAGCCGACCCCGACCGTGGTGGAAACATCGATCCAGCCGTGGTGCTGTTTGACGATGCCGTAGGCCGTTGCCAAGCCCAGGCCGGTGCCTTTACCGACGTCCTTCGTGGTGAAAAACGGTTCAAAAATCCGGGGCAAATGTTCGGGGGCGATCCCCGTGCCCGAGTCGGTCACACTGAGCGTCACGAATCGGCCGGGGCGGCCTTCTTCATATGCGCGAGATTGAACGGCATCCAACTCCAGAACGGCGGTTTTGATGCCCAATTGTCCACCGCGCGCCATGGCATCGCGCGAGTTGACGACCAGGTTGACCAGCACTTGCTCGAGCATGCCGGCATCCGCCTCCACGAGCGGCAACGCCGGTTCACAGGTGCACTGGAGCTCGATATGTTCGCCGATAATGCGGCGGAGCATCTTGCTGAGGTTGGTGACGATCTCACTGAGGTTGAGCGGCCGGGACTGCATGACCTGCTTGCGGCTAAAGGCCAGTAATTGACGGGTCAACTTGGCGGCCCGATCAGCCGCCGCGACCGCTTGCGTGAGGCAGTCCACCGACATCGGTTGGAGTTGCGCGGGGTTCATCAGCACCAGTTCGGTGTTGCCGCGGATCACTGTCAGGAGATTGTTGAAATCGTGGGCTACGCCTCCGGCAAGCTGGCCGATCGCCTCAAGTTTTTGGGATTGCCGAAGCTGCTCCTGGGTGGCGTGAAGGGCCTCTTCAGTCTTGATTCGGTCCAGGGCGCCGCCGCAATGATCGGCCAGTGCCTGCAGCAATTCCAAGCTGGCGTGGTCGTAGGCGTTCGGCTGATAACTCTGGATGGAAAGCACTCCAATTACGTCGCCGTCGTTTCGGATCGGTACGATGAGAATTGAGGCGGAAGGCCGGGACGCATCCCCGAACGGCACCGTCCTTGGCTCCATCCTGGTCGGGTCGTCTTTGAGCACCAGTTGACCTCCCTGCTGAATCGCTTTGCGGGCCAGGAGCGAAGGCGGCCGGTGATCGTAGTCAGGCATACAGGCCGTTCTCCGGCCAGCGATCAGGTCGGCATACAGCACATGGGACAAGCTGTCCTCGCTGGCTGAGTAAAGGTCCAGCAGGCAGGCATCCCAGCCGAGCAATTGGCGGGCGATTTCCACGATGATTTCAGCGGCCGCCCGAGCCGTCTCGGTGGCGCTGAGCTGCTGTCCCAGTTTGGAAAAGGCTTCGATGCGGGCTTCGGCTCGTTTGCGCTCCGCAATCTCGAGTACCAGCTCGCGGTTGGTGGACCGCAGTTGTTCGGTCCGCTCTTTGACCATTTCATCGAGGGCTTCAACCTGGCGCTTGGCCTGGCGAGTCAGGCTCCATTTTTTCGTCAAGGCGTGAGTCAGTTGCAACACCTCGATGTTGTCGAAAGGCTTCTTTAAGATGACGAGATTGTCTGTGGTCCCGAAACGCTGGGAGATCTCGCCCCAGGAGTAGTCCGAATACGCCGTGGAGATGACCACCTGGAGGTCCGGGTCCACCGCCCAGAGCTGCGCGATCGTTTCAATGCCGTCCCAGCCCGGCGGCATTCGGATATCGACAAACGCCAGCGCGTAGGGATGGCCCTCCGCGATCGCGCTCTGCAGCAACTTGAGCCCGTCCTGGCCCTGGTAAGCGGAATCCAACGCGAAATTCCCACGCGCTGCCGTCCGTTTGGAGACTCCGAACAATTCCGCTTCAGCGGTGTCCAGCATCTCGGCGTCATCATCCGCAAGGATCTTGCGAAAATCGCCGTGGATCGCCACCGTGTCGTCGATCAACAGGATCCGGTGATGGGCAGGAACTGGCGACGGATTCGAGCCTCCGCCGGCTCGGGCAACCGGAGCCAGCCCGGCGTTGACTCCGGCCCTCGAAACGACCGAACCGGATTGATGGTCGTGCAACGTTAAGCCTCCAATGCCTGGGGTTGCTGTTGATCTCCTGGCTCGGCTACGGCCGCCGATTGGTCGGTGCGCTCAGGATTCTGAGCCAGGCGCATTTCCGGTTCAATCGCGGTACCATCGCCCCCCAGGTTTTTGCGAGCAGTGATATCCTCGACGGTGCCGAGGCAGCCCAGCAACTCACCCGTGGCCGAAAACATGGGAGAGGTGACCATTTGGCCCCACCGCACGTTGCCGGCGGGGGTGAGTAGTCTGATTTCCTTTGACCATTCCTGGCCCGCTTCGGCCGCCGCCTTCCAGGCGGCGAGGGTGGCCGCGCGGTCGTCGGGGTGGATCGCCTGGCTCCAGCCCAAGCTCGCGTTGTCTTCGCCGGATTGGCCCGAAATCTCATTCCAACACGGGTTCGTGTAGGAACAGCGTCCCGCTGGATCCGTCTCCAGAATTCCGACTCGCGAAAGGCCGCATAGTTTCCGGAACCGTTCCTCGCTCTTGCGCAACTGCTGCGTGCGCGCGGCTATCGCCTGTTCCAAGCCGTCGATTTTTAGTTTGGCATACTGAAGCAAGCGCCATTTCTCGGTCAGCGCGTTTGCTAGTTGCAGCACTTCCACATTGTCGAAGGGCTTTTTCAAAATGAGCAGCCGGTCTGATTGGCCAACCTTGGCAATAATGTCTTCCCAAGCGTAATCGGAGTACGCGGTGCAAATCACCACCTGTAAATCTGGATAGACTTCCCAGAGTTTGGTCGTAGTTTCGACTCCGTCCCAGCCGGGCGGCATCCGAACGTCGACGAAGGCCAGGGCGTACGGGCGAGCTGCGGCGACGGCTCGTTTGACCCGTTCGAGGCCTTCCTGGCCTTGATAAGCTGATTCGATGTCAAAGCCGGCGGAGTTGGCCTTCGCGGTGTCCGCGCCGAAAAGCTCGTCGCTGATCGCCTCAAATTCACCCGAATCGACCGTGCCGGCCAGGATCTTGCGAAAATCCTCATGGATTGCGGGATTGTCGTCGATAACCAGGATCCTGCGATTCCGGTTGGTTTCAGGCGTGATCATTGGTTGGTTCTACCATCGAACAAGGCGCGGCGGCCGCGCCTCGAGGAAGAAGTAGCCCTTTTGCCTCAGGGCAAACCAGGTCTTTGTGCATAATACATTTACCACATCCGTGCTCGATGAAGGAGCACCATTGGTCTGGCCGTAGTTTTCGCGCGCGGCAACGCTCATAAGCTGTCTATCGGCAATTGAA
>JANXQE010000603.1 GCA_025356925.1 Limisphaerales bacterium
CGTCCCGAGTTTTTGGCCCACTCCGCCAGGCCCTTCTTGATGGCGTCCTGATGCGAACCGCTGAAGGCCGTGAACACCAACTCGCCCGCGTAAGGCTGCCGGGCGGGCACCGTCATGCCGGTGCATCTCTCGTACACCTCACGCATGGCGTTGAGATTGGCGAAATCCAGGTTCGGATGGACGCCCTGCATATACAGGTTGAGCGCGACGCTGACGATGTCCAGGTTGCCGGTCCGCTCTCCGTTGCCGAATAGGGTCCCTTCCACGCGGTCGGCGCCCGCGAGCAGGCCCAATTCAGTCGCGGCTACTCCGGTGCCGCGATCATTGTGTGTATGCAAGCTGACCACGAGGGAGTCCCGGTTTTTGAGGTGCCGGCACATCCATTCGATTTGGTCGGCATACACGTTCGGGGTGGCGACCTCCACCGTGTCTGGCAGGTTCAAAATCATCTTTCGCTCCGGGACTGGTTGCCAGACCTCCATCACGGCTTCGGAGACATCTTTGGCAAATTCCAGCTCGGTGGCGCTAAAGCTTTCGGGTGAGTACTGGAGCATGACCTGGGTCCCGGCCAGGCGCGGGAGCCGGTCGCGAATGAGCTGGGCTCCCCGAACCGCCACGCCCAGGATTTGGTCTTTGGTCATGCCAAAGACTACGCGGCGTTGGGCTGGCGACGTGGAGTTGTAGAGATGAATAATGGCGCGCCTGGCTCCCACCAAAGATTGAAAGGTGCGCTCGATTAAATCCTCGCGCGCCTGCACCAGGACCTGAAGCCAGACATCTTCCGGGACGCGCTTCTCTTCGATCAGCCGCCGGTTGAAGGTGAATTCCGTATTGGACGCCGACGGAAACCCCACCTCGATCTCTTTGAAACCGCACTTCACCAAGGTTTGAAACAGCTCGAGCTTCTGGCTTACGTTCATGGGCACCGCCAGCGCCTGGTTGCCGTCGCGCAAATCGACGCTGCACCAGCGTGGGGCCGTCGTCAGCGTGCGGCTCGGCCACTGGCGGTCCGGGAGATCGATGGGCGGAAACGGCCGGTATTTTTTCGACGGATCTTTGAGCATATATATTTCCTGTCCTGATTAGCGCCGTCCGGCCGAGGGGCAAACAAAAACCCACTGCCGGTTTCAGCAGTGGGTTCAGTAAGTCGTAAAGCAAATTTCAGAACCCGACTGCCGCGCTGTTAAGCAGCAGCGCCTTCGATAGCAGCAGAGCCAGATTCAAATTCACGCCGGCACTTTACTGGCCCGCCCGGCAACGGTCAAATCGTTTTTTGGAGCAGCCGAGGGGTGAACCCAACCGGGTTCGCAGCGAGCGCCCGGCGTCGCAACACTGCCGAGACTTCCGGAACACCGGGAGTGTTGCACGCGCGCCGGATTCATTGCTTTCGCATCGAGGCTGTATAAGGTCCTGTATGGCCTGGAAACGAAAAGCGATGGGAAGTGTGGTCGCCCTGGTGGGTTACATGCTCTCCCCGCTATCGTGGTGGAACGACCTGTTTGTCAACGTGCCGTTGGCGCTCCTGTTCGCCTGGCTGGTGAGCGCATTTTACAAACC
>JANXQE010000315.1 GCA_025356925.1 Limisphaerales bacterium
CGGCAAGGTTGGCGACTACGGGACGCCCGAACAGGAAATCCCGGCGACCGGCTTTGGTCCGGGAGTGGATTGGGAGTCGTGCATGACGATGAACAATCACTGGGGCTACAATAAGAACGACCAAAACTGGAAATCAGCCACCACCCTGATCCGGAACCTGATCGACTGCTCCAGCAAGGGTGGCAACTACCTACTCAACGTGGGACCGACCTCCGAAGGGTTATTTCCGGTGGCGAGCATCGAGCGGTTGGCCGAAATCGGCAAATGGATGAAAGCGAATAGCGAGTCGATCTATGGTACCAAAGCGAGTCCGTTTAAGAAGTTTTCCTGGGGCCGGTGTACGCAAAAAGAGGTCGAGAGTGGGAGGACTCGGCTGTACCTCCACGTCTTTGACTGGCCAGCCGACGGAAAGCTCCTGGTGCCCGGACTCAAGAACAGGATCGAGGAGGCCTATTTGTTGGCGGATAAGCATCACGCGGTCGTGGCTCAAAATGGACCCGAGGGTGTCACGCTTCTTGTACCAGGAAAAGCCGTGGACTCCGTTTCGTCGACCATTGTTCTGAAGGTGAAAGGCACTTTGGAGATCGATCAACCCGTTCCTGGTCAGCAAGCCGATGGAACTGTGCTCCTGCCCGCCAGCGAAGCGCGTATGCGCGGTGAGCAAATCCGATACGAATCAGGTCAACAACGCGACAGCCTTGGGTTTTGGTTGGATCCGGCCGAAGGGGCCGATTGGGAGTTCAGGGTAGCCAAACCGGGCCGTTTCGAAGTCTCCGCCGAGGTCGCCGCGCCAGCAGCGGCTGCGATTGAGGTCGGCCTGCAAGACCAAAAACTCAGGGGCGACGTTCCGGTCACCGGTGACTACGGCAAGTTCAAGTGGATTAACCTCGGCTCCATCGAGCTCAAGTCCACCGGGAAAACGACACTCGCGCTGCGCGGGGTTCAGGATGGGTGGCACCCGGTTAACCTCAGATCCATCCGACTCAAACCCGTTCCCCCGGGACAGTAGAGCAGGTGAGATTCTTCGGTGATGAGCGCGCGGTGTTTTAGGGCGCAAACTTCTTTGAACAAACGGAGTGCGTTGTGGATGTGCAGGTTGACGTGGAGCGTTACGATCTCTACGCACGCGGGATTGCGGAGGCTCAGCGGCTTGGCGATGGCAAAAACCTTGAGATGCTTTTGGCAACTATTTTGGAGTTGGAGTGTCTGGATGGCGGTCAACGGGAATTCTGGCGAGCACAACTGAGCGCGCGGAAGATCGAACCAGGCTAGCGCAGTGGACGCGCCGCCCTAGGTAGGAGACACAAAATGATCCCCTCTCTTTTTTCCAGGGCGGCGGCCGCAGCGGCCTTGCCCCGGGCTGAGGTATTGCTGCCCCTGTGGGGCGCCGGAGGCCAAATTAGAAATCTGCGGTACAGCCGACTAAAGTCTGCGCTACACCTTTGAGGCGTCCTGGTCATTTTTTCACTCGCTAGACGTCCACGCGTGTCGCCGCGCCGGAGAGCGAAACCGAACCGGTCAGAATGTGTCCGCAGGGAACGAAACCGGCCTTCTGAAGCGTCCTGCGAGAAGCGATATTCGCCGGATTGCAGCGCGCCGCCGGCACGCTCCCTTGTTCGTAGCAAACTCGCTTCAACTCTTGCACCAGGTAACACCCGATTCCACGTCTCCGGAAGGGCGCGGCCACTTCCATGTAAATGTCGCCATAGGGCCGGTTATAGTGGAACAATATGCCGCCGGTCGCTGCAATTTTGGACTCGACCTCCACAACCCAGTCATCAACCGGCTCCGCTCGGTGTGGAACAATCCGTTCGGCATCGTCCGCGGTCGAGCGCCGAAAAACCGCGTCGGCCGGCGAGTGGGCCGTGGTTAGTTTGTCATGGAAAAGGATCGACTCGCTCGTCACACCCTGAGCGAACGTGTGCAACATAACCGTCAGCAACGGGTCATTACTCTGGGTCTCGATCCTCGTCGAGCCGCAGGCTGTGAGCAACGCCACAAACAGATCGAACATACGCGAGCGATAGGGCGGTGCCACGTAAAACTCGAACACGGTTGGCTTCCCTTTCCAAGGTCCACCGACCGCAATGGAGCCGTATCCCGCGACCGTGCCGCCGGCGATTAGCAGATAGGCCTCGGTCCAGCCCTTGCGGGAGTGCAGTGAGTCATGGATGATCTGGCAATTCAGCTCCTGGCGGTACAAATCGCGCCAGGGTAAAATGTTCTCGGCACTTGCCGCTCTCGCCGTGTTTTTTTGGATCGTCTCCATTTGGTTTCGTTTCTGAGGCAAGAGCATCAATCCAATCGCGTCAGGCGGAAAACACCGTGGTCATATTTGCAGGAGTAGG
>JANXQE010000607.1 GCA_025356925.1 Limisphaerales bacterium
CGCCGGTAATGCCGGCGCGTTAGCCTGGTCGAACGTTTCGGTAAAGGCGGTTACCGGTTTTCCCAACTCGAAGCTGAACGAAATGGTTCCCACAGGCGCAGATCCGTCCAGCAACACCAGTGTAGGCGTGATGGTCTCGCCGCAGGTGCCGTTTGCGGTAAAAGTGAAGGTCCTGGTCACAGCAGCCCCTCCCCCTGACACGACGCCATAGCTTTGAGGACTGCTCGGTGATAACACACTTGCGTCTGCCCTTAGTACGGCCAGAAGGTTCGTCGTTTTTACGCCGCCCAGGTTTTTTAGCGAAAAGTTCACTGTGACCGTTTCGCCCGGGTCGATCGCGCCGTTCGCCGGAGAGCAGCTTTCGGAGAGGATGGCCGAGCCCGCATTCGTAATCAGCGGAGCGTTGATGCGCGGAGCGAGTGCGTTAATTAATGCCTGGCCAAACGGAGAACCCCAACCGGTGCACAAATCATAGCCGGCAACAGCGAAGAATTGAGTCGGACTGGAGGCGTTCGTGTTGTTGCCGGAGGTGATATCGTGGAATTTCGTGGAGTACCCTGAGGATAAACCCAGGCTGTAGATCGCAGGATTAATAAAACCAACCGGCGGACGACCAAAACTGGCGGCTTGTTGATTTATGAGAGCCGTGTACGCCGCCCACAAGGGCGCAGAACAACTTGTGCCTCCAACTGTCTCGCTGCTGCCGTTGTTATACGCCACCCACACGCCTTCAGCTACCGCTGCGACATCCGGGAGATTCCTCCTGGTAGTCGATCCTTGGTTGGCGGACATGTTGACCGGCTTCTGCCAGGTTTGGATGGGATAGGTGGTGCTGATCCCACCTCCAGTCGCACCTTGGCTTTGGCCTGTGCCTCCACGGTTCCAGGCGGTTTCGGAGACCCATGCTCCGCCCGGCCCCGTAGTGGTCAGGGTCGTACCCCCGACGATTGTGATGTTTGGATCATCCGCTGGTGGGGTGACCGTTCCCGAATAAGCCCCGGCATCGCCCGAGGCATTGAAATAAGTTTGGCCCTGAGCGGCAAACTGAAGGAAGATTTGTTCGCTAGTGGGATCGACTGGAAAGGTCCAGGATGCGCTTAGTTGCCTGGCCAGGTTGTCGGTCGCCATTCGGTTGAGGATGTCATTGGCCAGCCCATTAGGCCCTCCCTCGTAAATAATGATCGCGGAAAGACCTGGAGCCATCGAAGAGACCATTTCGATATCCAACGCCGCTTCCACGTTGTCGTTCCCGGGAGTGCCGTCGAACCCGTCCATGGTGACGTTGATGATGGGCACGCTGGCCACAGATGCCTGGCTCTGATAAGAGGCGATGTCGGCAAGGTAATAGCCATCAAACTCGAGCAACCCGACCATCTGCCCCGACCCGTTAAGCGAGACGCCCCGCGCGTAGGCTCCTCGGAAATCGTTCCCGCGATAGGCGCCGGATGGACCCGAACCGGCCTGCGGCACGGCACCGTTCAGGTTTTGGGAGCGGGCCGGGCGCAACCCTGCCGGGCGGGGGACCAGGTAGTTATCCAACCCACTGATATGAAGGATGGGCGCGTCGGCCGGGCAACTGGGCTCAGCATCGGGCGCATAAAAAGCGCGTGGCTCACTTGGGTGGTCATAGAGGCGCAAAGTCAAGTGCAGCGCTCGCTCGATGTCGCCCGCCGAACCCGAGACGTCCAGCAGCATGCGGTTGGGATGGCCAGCCGTAATCGTCAACCGGTTGGTTCGAGCAAACTGAGCGACGCTTTGGTAATCCTGGTCGGTCGGGCCAAACCGCTGAACGAACTGTTCCGAGGTCAGGTATTGGTGATAATTTGGGCTGGCCGGGTCATACATCTGCTGTAAAAGCGCCGTGAGCGCCTCTCGGTCGCGCAATGGCAGACCGATCGCCAAATTCAACCTTTGCCCCGCCTCCAGCCTGCCCACCGGTTGCCTGCTCTTAGAGACGTCGGGAACGTGGCCACCCAAAATGCGCTGTTCCGAACCGCGAGTTGGGATCGTAAGGACAAGTAAGAATAGAAAAACAGCGACAGCCGGAATGACACTCGAACGCAAGCATGGACGCACCACCTATCTTCGCTGGCCAGGTCACGAGCCGCAAGCTAAAACTGTCCCAGCATAAACTCCCA
>JANXQE010000381.1 GCA_025356925.1 Limisphaerales bacterium
ACTACTACCGTATTGAAACTGCCGTACTGCTTCGGTTGATATTTGACTGAGCCGGTATAAAGTGAACGTCCATCAATGGATTTAAAAGACGCATCCCGGTTCAGCGCTGTTTCGAGAGTTTCCATATTTTTCAGGAAATAGTCACTGCGGAGATGAAGGCGGATTGGGACGTGCTCAAAGGGCGGCTGGGCTTCAACAACCCAGATGGCTATGGGACGACCGTCTCGTTGCGCACCGAGAACTACCGCATCCTCTCGGGCACCAACGGCGACAGCGCCTGGCAGCAGGTCTTGCAACAAGGCCGCGTGGCGGACCTGCGGGCCGATTCGGATGTCAAGCGCAACTGCCTGCAGATCGAAAACGGCAGCGGACTCCCGGTCCCGGGCATCGTAATCACCTTTAGTACCACCATCACCGACGGCCTGAACCTCTTCGGCAACCAACTGGTTCCCGGTGACCACAGCTTCAGCGCCAGCGCCTTCGCGACAAAGATATTCTCCGCCGGCGTGTGCCTGGACGGGTATATCGGCATGGATAATCCATCGCCCGTGGGTGGCGTTACCCCGCCCGATCCCACGCTGGATCCCAACGCGCTGGCCGCCACGCCGTATGTCTATCTGATCCCGGTGGGAGCCGATTCGATGCGCAGCCCGCCGCTCGGGGATGCCAGCGTCATCCGCACCTGGAACGTGAATGACGTGGCCATCCCGCTGCCATTTAACGTCAGCGCCGCGGCGTTTTCGAGCACGCCGTTCTATACTTCCGCGAATTCGCTTTCCGAGCCACTGTTCGCCGTGCGCGAACATCAGGCGTTCCGGCCGGTCTCGACCACGAGCGTCTTTAACACGAGCATCTACGGAGCCAATGGGGCGTTGCAAC
Organism: Limisphaerales bacterium; assembly: GCA_025356925.1. GTDB lineage: Bacteria > Verrucomicrobiota > Verrucomicrobiia > Limisphaerales > UBA8199 > JANXQE01. The sequence goes on from JANXQE010000381.1 coordinate 880, forward strand.
CCTCCCAATACACTAACAAACGATTGATCGGCCGCTCGGTCTGGAACAGCAAATGGAAACTGGTCATCCCCGGCCGCGCCATGCTCTACAACCCCAACGCGGCGCTCGACCGGTTCATCCAATCGGTCAAGGATGTCCATCTATACTTTATCACCTACTCCTATGCGGGCAATTGATTCACCCAAAGTCAAAAGAATATGAATTGGAACCTAAGCTTCTCGGCGCCGTGCTCCCGCTTTTGGGCCCTTGTTTTCTTGGCGTTGCCGCTCGCCTCGGGCCTATGCCCAACGGCGCAGGCGTTTCCCGCAGCGCCTTACCACTTGATCTACGGCTTGGTGCGCGACCGATACGGCACGCCGCTGACCTCGGACCAAGCGCAGATCATCCTTGAAACGCCTGAGGGCGTCCAGATCGCCGCCCCGGTCATTCCTGGCCTTAGCCCTGGCGTGAATTACCAGATCAAAGTGCCCGTGGATGCCGGCGAGACGCCTGAGCGCTACCAGCCCAATGCGCTCATCGCGGCGGCGCCCTTCAAGATGGTGGTGGTCATCGGCACCGTTACCAATGTGCCTATTGAGATGTCCGCCAATTACTCCGCCCTGGGACAATCGGCTGAGAACACACGGGTGGATTTGACGCTGGGGGTGGATGCTAACGGCGACGGCATCCCAGACGACTGGGAACTTGCCTTCCTGGCCGCACGAGGCCTGAACGTGCCGCTGTCCTCGCTGAATGGGAG
>JANXQE010000612.1 GCA_025356925.1 Limisphaerales bacterium
ACCTGGAATCCGAAGCCGTAGTTGTCCGTCGTAAACTGCGCGCGCGTCGCTTCGGCGAGTGTCTCGGCCTTCAGCAGTTTGTTCGACAGGAGGGCTCCGGCGAACTTCATCAAGTCGGCAGCGGTCGTGTAACCGCCACCCGCCGACGTTCCGCGCCAGGGGAGCGTCGGTTCGTTGGAAACTACTTCAAACTGATCCCTCATATAGCCCTTGCTCCGGTGAGCGACGTTCACGTTCTCCGGCTCGGAGCCCGAGTTGGTCATGCCGGCGACTTTGTAGACGTTCTCGGCGACGAAGTCGTAGTACGACCTCCCCGAGACCTTCTCGATCAGCACGCCGAGCAACAGAAATCCGTAATTGGAATATTCCCACCTGGTGCCGGGCTCGAACTGGAGGTCGCGCTCACCGTACAGCTTGACGTAATCCTGAAGTGTCTTCAATTCGAGCCGATGCGCCTCGAACTCCGGACCGAAAATGTCACCGGTGCCGCCCGTGTGCGACAACAGGTGCCGGACCTTTACCTTGGACGCCACATTCGTGTTCGGATAATGGGGCAGGATCTTGCCGATCGTATCGTCCAGCGACAATTTGCCACGTTCGACCAATTGAAGCGTCGCGACCGCTGTGAACATTTTGTTCATCGAACCGATGCGGAACCTCGTGTTGAGCGTGTTGTCGATTCCTGTCTCGCGATCCGCCTTGCCCCTGGCGCCTGACGTGAGCATCTCGCCGTTTTTGGCCCACAACCACACGCCTGAGAACTTCCCGGTGGAAGCGGCTTGATCGATTTCGGCTTCCCACGCCGCGACCGCCGCCCGCTGGGTGAGCCGCTCGGGAACTGGCGCGCCGGCGGGTGGGGGAATCACCACCAGACTAATCTTGGTGATCACCGCCGGATCCCCATCGCTCACGGTCACCGACATGCGGTTATAGGTGTTGTTGCCTTCGCGTTCATGCAAAACAGCCTGAATGTTCAGCGCCTGCGAGGATTCGACCGAATAAAAATCGAATCCGCCGGTATTCCACCGGAGGTCGAGCATGATATCGAGAGCATTGGGCCGGTCTGGCCGATGCGCCTTGACGAAAGCTTCGAGCTTGTCTTTTTTGCCGGAATTCAGAGCTTCGAGATAACCGGCCAGGACCTTGCCGGCTGGAGTGGATGGTAATTCAGTTGGCGCTCCTGCCGCGGGCAGGCCTGGCAAAAGAGCGGCAACGAGGAGCGAGAAAATGCCGCGCGTGTACAGGTATGCGCAGAACCAACCGTAGTGGTTCCATCGATGAGTGGAACATGAGCTATTCACAGTGTCAATAATCTCGATCGGTCGGGGACTGCTGCCGGTGCCGGAGATCAACGCGGGAGCGCCGCCGGACCCCGCCCCCCGCGAAGGCCGCCCGCTTCCGTCGTTTGCTCTTACCACCTTTGGTCGCTGCCGCCACGTCGATGGCCTTTCTCATCCATAGCTGCAGTTGCTCAACATCTTCCACCACATCCGCCGGGACTTCATAATACCCCATCGCGCTATCTTCCCCAAAAGGGCGGAAGGGTTCCATCCCTCGTTGCTCAAACTCGGGGCGCGTAACTTCATTCACTTTAAAATACACTCGATCTTTTGCGATCAAGGCAAAAAATAGTCCTTGAGCATAAAGTCCTACGCCGCCAAACATTGATTTGCCGGTCACGGGCGTCACCCGGCCCAATTGCTCCAGCACAAAATCGCGGTAGGTTTCGGATGTTGCCATATGTCGATAAATTTTAAAATAACACCTAATGACAAAGCAAAATCAAAGCAGCAATAAAAAGGAGTTGGTGCCGGAAAAACGCCAAGAACTGCTCGCAATCTTGAAAGCCCGATTCGAGAAAAACATGAACCGGCATATAGGTCTAGGGTGGGCTCAAGTGCACGCAAAGCTGGAAGCCAATCCTGGAGCGTGTTTTAGAAATGCCACTTTTCTACTTTAACGTTATTGTACAAGGGTCCCGCTTACTATAATTGGATCGGATGCAAACGCATCCGACTCACTATCCGACCGACCTCGCTAATGACGAACTACATTAAGCTTTTGG
>JANXQE010000428.1 GCA_025356925.1 Limisphaerales bacterium
GCCAACAACGATATATTGACACCAGATGAACCAATTGCTAACCATGGGCCGTCGATTGCAGTCGGGATTTAATGGCAGGCCTAGTTCGAAAATGAAATCCTTTTCACCACGGGCCATCCTGACCGTTCTGTTCCTCACGGGGCTGATTCCCGTAACGCTTCGAGGCGCCGAAGAAGGGGTGGCTTTAGCGATCATCTACGATACTTCCGGCAGCATGAAGGAACCGGTGGCCGACGCTTCGGGCGCTTCGGCTCCCAAATACCTCATCGCCAATCGCGCCCTGCTCGATGTCACTCGGCAGCTCCAGGCTTTCGCCACGAATACCGCGACCGGAGTGGCTCGCAAGATTGAGGTCGGGCTCTTTATCTTTCAGGGCGACCACGCGCGCGAAGTGGTCAAACTGGGTCCGCTCGACGGCCAGGCCATTGAACGCTTCGCCGCCCGTTTCTCCAGTCCGAAAGGCAACACGCCCCTGGGCAATGCACTGTCCACCGCCGCGCACGCCGTCATGGATTCGCCGCTCTCCCGCAAACACGTGTTGATCATCACCGACGGCCTCAATACTGTCGGGCCGCCTCCACGCCAGGTTCTGCCCCGACTCAGACAACAGGCCGAGCAGCGTCACGCCAGTTTCTCGGTCCACTTCGTAGCCTTCGATGTGGACGCCCGGCAGTTTGCCCCGCTCAAAGCCCTCGGCGCCACCGTCGTCGGCGCGGCGGACGAGAAACAGCTCAATTCTCAGCTCCAGTTTATCCTCCAACAGAAAATCCTCCTGGAAGACGAAGAACCACCAAAAACCCGCTAACCGCAATAAATTCTATGTTCCGAGCGATTAAGAGACTGTTTATTTGGATGGGCCTGATGGCCGAGAAGGCAACTGAAACGGACGCGATTAACCAGGCCGTTGTCGAGCGTGGTATCCGCGACTCCAAAGCCAAAGCTGACAAGGCGCACTACGCCAATGGCCAGCTCGCAGGCCAAATCGCCCTGCTGCGCGATCAAATCAAACGCCAGGACCACCAGCGCCAGGAACTGCAAAGCCTCCTCCAAGCCGCCGCTGCCGCCAACGACGAAGCCAACGGCTCCCATTACGCCGAGGAACTTGCCGCCCTCGAACAAGATCTCAACGACAACAAGAGCCAGGCCGACAGCCTCGAGCAACTCTACAAACAGAATACCGAGATCATCGCCGAGAGTCTCCGTGAGATCCAGCGCTTCCAACGCGAATTCGAAGCCGTCAAAGCCAAGGTTGCCATCGGCCGCTCGCTCGAAGGCCTGGCGGGCATGATGAAGAGCTCGATCACCGAACTGCAGGGAATGATGGGCGGCGAGATGGGCCAGTCCATGCAGCAACTCCGCCAATCCGCAGCTTCCGGCGAAGGCCAGATGCGGGCCACGCTCGACCTCGCCAAGGAAATGGGCTCCGGCATCTCGCGTCAACAGGAAGCCCGCAAAGCTCGCGGTGCCGTCCTCTTCCAGGAATACAAAAAGAAAATGGGGATGGTCCAACCGGAGGTCGCCGCGACGGCTCAGGCCCCTTCGCCCCAGCCCGAACGGCAAAAGATTTCCGAAAAGTGACACCAATTTCTGCATAACTTCTCAACCCAAGGCATACCTTTATGACAACCCGGGGAAAAATAGCTCTGACCATCCTGTTTTTGGGAGTCGTCGGTTTCGGCGTTTACCGCTGGTGGGACAAAATCGCGCCAACCACCCAGATCCAAACCCACACCCTCAACCTCGATGCGGTCCAAAAAGAGCTTCAAGCGAACAAACAAACACCCGTCGATATTCCTCTCCTAATTGGCACCAACGCCGCCGTCCTGGTGGACCGCTCCGCCATCCCTGCGGTCACCGGTGTCAGCGACTACGCCAAACCCACCAAGGACGGCAAACCCGTCGTTGAGTTTCCCATCAACGTCTGGCCCGGTTGGGCGCCCATCATCGTCGCCAACGCGGGCATGGAGCCCAACGACCAGAGCGTCTTCGCCAAAAAATACGGCTTCTATGTCCGCCTCAGCATCGTCGACGATCCCGTCAAAGCCCGCGACCTCTTCGCCAGCGGCCAAAGCCACGTTCTCTGGGGCACGCTCGACATGATGGCGCTGTTCGCTCCCGAGCTCGTCAAAGATTCCCGCACGGTCCCCGTGGTTTGCCAACAGATCGACTTCTCTGCCGGCGGCGACGGCGTTGTCGCGCGCGGAGAAATTCGCAGCATCAACGATTTCCACATGCAGAACGGGAAACGCAAAAAGGTGGTGCTGGCCCAAAACTCACCGAGCCATTATCTGATCATGTCTCTGCTCATCGACGCCGGGATCGACCCCAACGACGTGGATTTCAAATGGGCGGCCGACGCCCCTTCCGCTGCCAAAATTTTCGTCCAGGATTCGAGCTTCGATGCGTTCGTCGGCTGGTCGCCCGACATCTATAGCGTCACGGAAAAGCTCAAGGGCACACGGCTGGTGGTCACCACCGGCACCGCCAACCACCTCGTTGCCGATGTTTGGGCCGTGCGCAACGATTTTTACCGCGATCATCCCGACGTTGTCTCCGGACTCGTTCGCGGCATTTTCGACGGCATGGACCAGGTCCGCAAGGAGCCGAAAACGGCCGCCAAGGCCCTGGCTATGGCGTTTAAAATCCCCGAGGAGGATTGCGCCAAAATGGTCGGGACCGATGGCGGTATCACCGAAGGTGACGCCCACCTGACCAACTATCGGGAAAACTCGAAGTTCTTCCTGGACCCGTTCAACCCTGCCAATTTCGAAGTCGTCTGGAACAGCGCCTCGACCATTTACCGGTCGCTCGGCACGATCAACGCCACTGTTCCCCCTGCCAAGGTCAAAGCGAGCGCCGTTCTGGCCGCGATGTCCGAGGCCTACAAAGAGGTCCGGGACCTTTCCCAGCCCACCTTTAAGCCGGACGCTCTCACCAAAATGAGTGCCGAGGCTGGGTCTGGCCAGGTCTTGACCAAGGCGGTCATGATCTCTTTCGAGCCCAATAAATCGGTGCTCAGCGCTGACTATGACTCCACTATTCCAGCGACTCTGGAGGAAATCGGCAAGCTCGCCGGCAAGTTCGGCAACGCCTACATCATTATCGAAGGCAATACTGACGCCAGCCGCAAGGGCATCGTCCCCCCTGACCTGGTCCGTCAACTCTCTTATGACCGCGCGGACTCCGTCCGCAGAGCCATCATGGAAAAATACAAATTCGATCCGAATAAATTCAAGGTCGTCGGCAACGGCTGGGATAATCCCCTGCCCAACTGCACCGATCCGAGCAATGCCGAGCACAACAAGAAAAATCGCCGCGTGGAAGTCAAAGTTTTCCCGCTCGAAACCGGGGCGTAGGAAACCCACTCAACCATTCGTGCGCTACCGTCGAAGTTCGCAATAAGTGCTTTCGACGCTGAGCCGACCTGGAAATCCGAAGGCCGAAGGCCGAAACCCGAAAGAAGTCCGAAATTTGAAATCCGAGTGATCGAAATGCAAACGAGAGAATCGTGCGGTCCTGGGCCGCTTTTTGTAGCTTTAAGGGTTTTTCCTACGAGGTTCGGATTGGTTTCGGATTTCGGATTTCGGGTTTCTTTCGGGCTTCGGCCTTCGGATTTCGGGTCTCGAGCGGAGTTTCGGCAACCCTAACGCCCCGCCATGCTCGCCTTTGCAAACACTCCCGGTCTCGGCTTCCTTATCTTCGCCCTGGCCTTTGTCGCATTGCTTACCCTGGTGGTTCGGCTGGCGAAGCTCCACGTCAGGGCGGACATCCATCGGACCAGGGCCCTGGGCCTCACGACTATTTTCGTGGGCGTCGTCCTTGTCGCCTGGTGGTTTGTTACGCGCGGCGACCCGAGCGAGCGCATGGTCCAGTCGTTGATTCTACCCAGCCCGATGGAGGTTCTGAAATCGTTCGTGCCGTTGCACACCGAGCAAGGCCTGGTCCGCAGCGCCTTCTATTCGTGGTTGCGCGTCACCACCGGCTTCAGCCTGGCCGCGCTGGTGGCACTTCCGCTGGGCGTTTATATGGCCACTTTTCCACCCATCGCCGCCTTTTTCCGGCCCTTGTCCCTGGCTGGCGCCTATGTCCCCATCGTCGTCTTTATCCCGCTGAGCATGACCTGGTTCGGCACGGGCGAGGCCCAAAAGATTGGATTTCTATTCATCGGGTGCTTCGTCGCCCTGCTGCCGCTGGTTATAAAGGACATCGCGGATGTGCCGGCTGCTTTTCTCGACGTTGCCGTCACCAAAGGCGCTTCTCAATGGCAACTCGTTCGGCATGTCCTCTTTCCCGTTGCTCAGGCGAACATCTGGGACCATCTGCGCGGCGTGTATGGTGTCGGTTGGGGTTGGATCATTATGGCCGAAATCGTTGTTCTCCCCGAATACGGTCTCGGCGGCCTGATCGGAGTCTCGGAGCGGCGGAGTCATACCGAATCCATTTACGCCGTCATCATCGTCATCGTCCTCATTGCCGTGGCCTGCGACCAGTTGTGGCGTCTCGGCGGCGAGCTGCTCTTCCCTTATCGTAGAAACGAATGACCCTCATGCCCGAGCCCATTTCCAATCCGCCCCTGCCCTCTCCGGAAGGACGAACCCCCGCGAGCCCCAATTCCAATCCCCCCAACCCCGCGCCGGATGTCGTCGTCTTCAAAAATGTCACCCAAAGCTTTGGTCCGGCTCACGCACCAAAAGTCGCGATTCAGGACATTTCCTTCGTTGTCGAAGACGCCCCGAACGTAGGGGAACTCGTCACAATCGTCGGTCCCTCTGGATGCGGCAAATCAACTCTGCTGCGGATTATCGCCGGGCTCAAACCCCATTTCCCTCCAAGCCAAGGCGAGGTGCGTGTCTTTGCCAAACCCATTCATGAACCGGGGCCCGATCGTGGACTGGTCGATCAGAAGTACTCACTTTTGCCTCACCTCACTGTAGTCGAGAACATCGCGTTCGGGCGGAAATTGCGAGGAATGTCGCGCGCGGACCGACTGGACCGAGCACAAACCTGGGTTAAGAAAGTCGGCCTCGAAGGCTCGGAAGACAAATTCCCTTCCGAGCTCTCGGGAGGCATGCAGCAGCGGGTGTCGATTGCGGCCACACTGATCCTGGAACCTCGCATTTTGCTCATGGACGAACCGTTCGGCGCCCTCGATCCGGGCATTCGCTTGCGCATGCAGGAACTGCTCATCCAACTCTGGGCTGAGCAACAAGCTACCGTTTTCCTCGTCACCCACTCGGTTGAAGAAGCCGTCTACCTCGGTGACCGCGTCTTCCTCATGGCCGCCAAGCCCGGCCGTTTGCTCGAAATACTCAAGGTCCCGCGCCCAGCAGAACCTCCCGAAGAGAGCCGCCGCAAACCCTGGTTTATCAGCTTCTCGCAAGCGCTCCTACGCCGCCTCGAAGAAGAATCCCCCGCGCCGTCCGGTGCGAAGGTGTAGCCCTTGGAAGCGAGATGGTTGGGCTATGCGCAATTTCGTCATTCATCAAAACCGGAAGGCAACCGATGCCCAAGACTTACAGCCAAATCTACATTCAGGTGGTGTTCTCCCCCGAAGGCCGGCAGAACCTCATCCGAGCGGAGCACAAAGAAGAACTCCATAAATACGTCACCGGCATCATCACGCATCAGGGCCACAAACTCCTGGCCATCCACTGCATGCCAGACCACATTCATA
>JANXQE010000445.1 GCA_025356925.1 Limisphaerales bacterium
CGATGATGTTGTCGTGGACGCCGACCGTGCCCCATTCTTCCTTGCCATCGGTTGATTCGATCAGGACACGGGTTCGGGCACCGGTGCCGGCGGTCGAATCGAGGATCCGCACTTTGTAATCCTCAAGCTGGACCTTTTTCAGTTGCGGAAAGAATTTTACGAGCGCGCGGCGCAGGGCTCCGTCCAAGGCGTTCACCGGCCCGTCGCCTTCGGCGATCGTGTGTTCGGTGACGCCTTCGACCTGCACCTTGACGCTGGCTTGGCAAACCGAGATCGAACGGTCGCGCCTGACCGACACGTGATACCCTTCGATTTTGAAGGGCGACTCCTGATGTTTGAGGCACTTGCGGATGAGCAAGGCCAACGAGCCCTCCGCCGCCTCGTATTCATACCCCTCGCTTTCCAAGCGTTTGACCTCGGCGGTGATCATGCGGGTTTCGGGCGCATCGGGTTCGAGCTTGAATCCGAGCTCGACCGCCTTCATGAGAATGTTGGTGCGGCCAGACATGTCGCTGACCAGGACTCGGCGATGATTCCCGATGGCTTCCGGGTTGATGTGTTCGTAGCTGCGGGCGACACGGTCAATGGCATGTACGTGCATGCCGCCTTTGTGAGCGAACGCCGTCTGGCCGACCCAGGGCTGGCGAGGGTCATGGCGGACGTTAGCGATTTCATCGACGAATTCGGAGAGCTCCTTCAATTTGGGCAGCGATTTGTCGGGTAGGACCTTTCGCTTCAGCTTGAATTGGAGCAAGGGAATTACTGTGATGAGATTGCAGTTGCCGGTCCGCTCGCCGTAGCCATTGATGGTGCCCTGGACTTGCGTTGCTCCGGCCTGCAGGCCAGCCAAGGCGTTGGCGACGCCGACTCCGGTATCGTTATGGGTATGGATGCCCAGCCGCCGGGTGAGCTTTTTTCTGGCAGCAGCCACAATATCCGAGATTTCTTGCGGCAGGCAGCCGCCATTGGTGTCGCACAGGACGATGCAGTCGGCGCCGGCCTGTTCCGCGGCTTGCCAGGTTGCCAGCGCGTAGCCAGGCTCGTCTTTGTAACCATCGAACGCATGTTCGGCGTCGTAGATCACCTGCTTTCCGTGATCTTTGAGGTACCGAACGGTATCGGCGATCATCGCGAGGTTTTCCTCGGGTTTGGCGCGGAGCACTTCGTGGACGTGCAGCAGCCAGCTCTTGCCAACGATGGTCGCCACGGGCGTTTGGGCTGAGAGCACCTGGCGCATTAACTCGTCAGCTTCGACGCGGATCCCCTTGCGTCGGGTCATGCTGAATGCCGCGATCAAGGCATGCTTCCACTTGCGCCTGGCCGCCTGACTAAAGAACTCCATGTCTTTTGGGTTCGACCCAGGCCAGCCGCCTTCGATGTAGTGGAACCCAAAGGCGTCGAGCTTCTCGGCAATGCGCAGTTTATCGAGGGCCGAAAAATTGATGCCTTCGCCCTGGCTGCCATCGCGCAGGGTGGTGTCATACAGCTCGATTTCGGGTTTCATAACAAAATACCGCCAGAGCGGGAGGTCAATACTGACGATAAAGGGGTGTCGTTGCAACCCCGAAGGGCGCCTACATGAAGCGGTCCGAAGGACGAAGCTCGAGGGAACACATTCTCAACCGAGGATAGCAATCGAATCCATTTGATTGTGGCAGCTTGAGTCGGTACAATCTGTGTCAGCCATGAGGTCCACGCCTCCGAACGGGAGGTGCGTCCCGCGGGGTTGCTCTTAAATGAACCGTTTAGCTGCCATTGCAGTTGCGGTGATGTTGCTCGCAGCGGGCGCAGGGCTCCTCGCCTCAAAACAGCCTCGACACCGGATCGATTCAACCGCCGCCCAGCCGCCGCACGAATTGCCTTCTGTGCCTGCTGGACTCGGCTCCAGTCAGCCCCCTCCGCAGAGGCCGAGTTCGATTGGTCTCCCCACTCCCGGCAAAGTCGCGGCTGCGGCGAGGATAGTTGCTCAAACGCCCGGGTCGGGAAAAAGCAGAGAGTCGCAGACCACCATGCCTATCGGCAAGGGCCCTTCTCGAAAGCGAGCCTGGGACCCTGACTTTTTCTCGAAGCTGAGCAGCACCGCCGAGGGGAAACCGATCCAGTTTGAACTGGTTGGCGGCGAGATAGCCTCCGGAATGGTCGAGCGACTGCAACTCTCGGGCGATGAAGTCATCTACGTCTCCGGACAATTATCGGGACCGGAGGCGGGGCGTTTCTTTTTTGAGAAACAAACCATGCCGGGAGTGGCGGGGGGAGTTTTCGGGGTAGTCGAGTTTCCGGCGAGCAAGAGCGCATACCGGGTCGAAGCGACCGGTCCGGGAGGTGAATCCGAGTTGGTCGAGCGTCCTCTGAGTAGTGTGGTTTGCCTGGCGATGCCTCGAGTGGTGCCCCGGACCACGCGGAAATCCGCTGAAATCCCGCCGCTGAACCCGGATGAGTTCCCCAGCTTGCCCATTCCTGATTACCAAAATGGAATCATTGTGTTGCAGAGCCTGCTCGGTTCAAAACCAGTGATCTATCTGGATTTTCAAGGAGGCTACACGGCAACTTGGGGCGGGGTGGCTTATGCCCGGCCCGGTTTCAACAATACGCAGATTCGTGAGATTTGGAAGCGAGTTTCGGAGGATTTCATACCCTTCAACATCAATGTGGTGACGGACCTCAAGGCTTTC
>JANXQE010000620.1 GCA_025356925.1 Limisphaerales bacterium
GCCTTCCGAAAGGCCATCATGTTTTCGTGAGCGTGTTTACAACAGGCCAGCGGTGGATCAGCGAAGCGGAGCCCGAGCTTGGGCTGGCCACGGTCGTGCATACCGAACCGGGCCGGGTACGGGTGGAATTCAAGTCGGCCGGCGAGACGCGCACCTACGCCACGGACCAGGCGCCGTTAAAGCGCGTTCGCTTTCGCGCCGGCGACAGGGTGCGAACTCAAGCCGACCAGGAATTCATTATCCAGGAGGTCATCGAGCAGCAGGGACTGTTGATCTATGTCGCCGGGAACCAGCGCCTCGCCGAAGCTCAGTTGAGCGACCGCCTTAGTCTTCGCGGGCCGCAAGAGCGTTTGCTTGCCGGACGCTTCGATCCCTCGAAAACGTTTGAGCTTCGCCGCCGAACGCTGGAACTGCTTCACCATGCGCGCAAGTCTCCAGTGCGCGGCTTTCTCGGCGGTCGCATCGAGCTCATCCCGCACCAACTCTACATCGCACAAGAGGTCGCCAACCGCCACGCCGCGCGGGTGATGTTGTCGGACGAAGTGGGGCTTGGAAAAACCATCGAGGCCTGTCTCATCCTGCATCGTCTCCTGGTGAGCGGACGAGCAAATCGGATCCTGATCCTGGTGCCCGAATCTCTCGTGCACCAGTGGTTCGTTGAAATGCTGCGACGGTTCAACGTGTGGCTCAATATCTTTGATGAGGAACGGTGCGCCTCGATTGAAGCCGGCGAACCGGACGCGAACCCGTTTCTGGATGATCAACTCGTCCTGACCAGTATCAATTTCCTGGCAGCTAACCCACGCCGAGCCGCGCAGGCGGTTGCGGCTGCCTGGGATGTGCTCGTGGTGGATGAGGCGCATCACCTGGAATGGTCGGAAACGGCGCCCAGCCGCCAGTACCAGGTGGTGGAGGAACTCAGCCGCAAGTCGGAGGGATTGTTGCTGCTAACCGCCACCCCGGAACAGCTCGGCGTCGACAGCCACTTTGCCCGGCTGCGATTGCTCGACCCGGACCGTTATCGTGACCTTGCAACATTCGTGGCCGAGGCGAAGGATTACCGGGCCACCGCCGAGGTTGCCGAGAAATTGTTGGCCGAACAAGAACTCGACAGGCGGGACGTCACCTTGCTTCGCGCCTTGCTCGGGCACGATGCTCGGCTGGAGCAACGTCTGGCTGAGCTGAGCCAGGGCAACGCGGAGGCAAGACGGGCGGTCCTGGGAGATCTTTTGGATTTGCACGGTCCTGGTCGCGTCCTGTTCCGTAACACGCGCGGCGGCATGAAGGGCTTTCCCAAACGCACCGCTCGCCTCGCCAACCTGCCGGCTGGCCCGGAGGCGGACCACTGGCTGGATCGCGTCTCCACCGAATTCGCTGACGATACCGGAGATACACGGTTGCAAACCTCGATGGATCTGGCGAAAGATCAGCGCATTTTGTGGCTGGTGGAGCTGCTGCGGAGTTTGGAGCCACAAAAGGTGCTGTTGATCGGCCGCAGCGTTGAAAAGGCCGAAGCGCTCGATACGGCGCTACGACATCACGTGAGCATCAAGAGCGGGGTTTTCCACGAAGGCCTGACGTTGGTACAACGGGATCGCAACGCCGCTTGGTTCGCCGAGCCCGACGGGGCCCGGGTGCTGATCTGTTCCGAGATCGGCAGTGAAGGGCGCAACTTCCAATTCGCTCATCACCTCGTCTTGTTCGATCTTCCCCTCAATCCCGAGCTCCTGGAACAGCGAATCGGACGGCTGGACCGAATCGGGCAGAACCACGACATCCAGATCTATGTTCCGTATCTCGAGCACAGTCCACAGGAAGTCCTGGCCCGCTGGTATCACGAAGGCCTGAACGCCTTCGAATCCAATCTTGAAGGTGGCAACGAGCTGTTGCGCCGGTTTGGCCGCGCCGTCCACGACCTGGCCTTGGAGTTTTCCGTGGCGGACCGCGCCGCGGCAGAACGGGAACTGACAAGCCTCCTGAAAGAAACCAAGACCGCGCGGCGGGAGATCCGACGAGTACTCGAACAGGGCCGGGACCGGTTGTTGGAGCTCAATTCTTTCCGTCCCGGGACGGCGCAAAAGATCATTGCTCAGATTCTGGACCAAGAGCGGCAGACGGAGTTGGAAAATTTCATGCTCGAGGTGTTTGATCATTTTGGGGTTCGCCTCGAGGAGTTGGCTCCGCACACCTGGCATTTGAACCCCCAGGGGATCATCACGGACTCATTTCCCGCCATACCGGCCGGGGGAATGGTCGCCACCTGCGATCGGCGCCAGGCGCTCCGCCGCGAGGATGTCGGCTTTCTCACGTGGGACCATCCGATGGTCACTGGCGCCATGGACCTGCTCCTCGGCGCAGAGACCGGAAATTGCGCCTTTGCGGTTCTGCCCAGCGCGAAGGAAAGGATGATGCTCCTGGAGTCGGTCTTTGTCTTGGAAACCATCGCCGCGCCACGCCTGCATGCGGATCGATTTCTTCCCCCAACTCCGGTCCGCCTGGTGGTAAGCCACAACCTCGAGGACGTTACCGGAGGGTTTTCCGGCCTAACCTGGGAACAGAACCTTCAGAAAGGCTCACCTTTCAAACTGGTTGAAAACCCCGAAATCGCCCGCCGTACCCTCCCCCCAATGTTCCAGATGGCCGCAAAGTTGGCAGAAACCAAAGCCGCCACACTGCGTGAGTCCGCCTTGGAAGAGATGAACGACCTTCTCGGCCACGAGGTGCAGCGCCTGCAAACGCTCGCGCGCGTCAACGATCACGTCCGCCCTTCGGAAATCAGACTGGCGCAGGCACAGTGCGAGGAATTGGCGACCGTTCTTAAACAGTCACGGCTCCGCCTCGACAGCTTGCGACTCATTTGGAAAGGTCCGCCAGAAGCGTTGATCTGACTGCGGAACGAGTCACAATTTCAGCCGAAAACCGATCGAGTTCAGACCAGTTGCCATCAGCAGGATGAAAACCGAGCAGAGCACCGAGCGAACGATGGCCGACGACAACGTTGTCGCGAGCTGCCCATACCCCGCGCCCAGGTGAAATGCTTCGAGCAAGCCCGGCAGCATCTCAGAAATCAGGTACGCGAGCATCACGTTTTGGCCTGCCAGCGCCAGCGGTCGCGAGATAATCCGCACTGGCCGCACATCGCAGACTAGATGAAAGCCGTACCACAAAGTGGCGGTAATCGCGCAGGACCAGAGACACCACGACGGCGTCGCGCTGTTCTTGCTGATGCCGTAAGCCCGGTTCAACAGGAGCGCTGCGGCCGCGCATCCGGCAACGAACCAAAAAGTGAAGCTTGTGCGTGATTTCAACGCGTGGCCATCACCCGCCACGAGTACCGAACCCAGCAACAAACCGGCTACGGAAATCGCCGACTGCGAGCCCAGGGTTCCGCCGATCCCAACAATTCGGCTGAGCCAGGCGCCTTCAAACGTGCCGGTTTTATCCGCTGCGAAAAGACACAGCAAGAGGACCATGCAGGCCAAAATCGCCGTCCGGTTGCTGCGGCATGCCAGAAAGACGATCGACGTGACGAGATACGCCCAGCCGATCAGCCCCAGGATACCGTACCAACTTGTGTCCAAGGAAGGAGGCGCGAACGTGAGGATCCGTTGCCCCTGCCCGCCACGAAACGTAAATGCCAGCCAGATCAGAGCCGCCAACCCAAACAGTCGCACGTAAAAGCTTGGACTCTTCCAGAAGTTGTATTTGGGCTGATGAGAACCGGCCGGAGGAGAGATGACACACAGGGCGGCGATGGCAGACAGATACATCAACAAGCACCACCAGTCCCCCGACCACCCCATTGCCGCGGAATCCGGTGTTTCGTGGACCATCAGAATCCCGATCACCAGCAGGAACCCTGTGCGAATTGCGACGTGTCTGAACGCTCTCCAGACCGGTTCGGCTTTCGCCAACCGCGCGCCAAGTGCGAAGGGAACCGACATTCCCACAATGAACAGGAATGCCGGAAACACCAGGTCCACGAAAGTCATCCCGCTGCCCCCGTGATGACGGTCGCTGAAATGAACCATCCAATCGGGCACAATAGCGCCGGCGCCCGCAAGGTCGTTGACAAAAATCATCATGAACATCACGAAGCCCCGCAGTGCGTCGAGCGAAGTGATGCGCGGGGGTTGGGCCCCGACCGGCTGTTCGTGGCCGGCCGAAGCGCGCGCCGTCAGGTCAGCTCGCTGCCGTGCCGTTTCAGAATTCCTGTCGCTGAATCCGAACATGTGTCTTCTCAGTTCACGGGATTTCCGAGCGGGTTCCCGAGCAGCGGCCGGTCGTGTTCTGCCAGAGCCAGAACCTTGGCGGTGATCAGGTGCCAGCGGGCTGGGGCGCCCGGGTCCGGCGAACGCCGACACCGGCGGGGCTAGCTGCCCGGGAGCGGAAACTGCGCCAGAGGTTCAACGGCAGCAAGCCGAGTCCGATAATCGCGACTTGGCTGCCGATGAAGATCATGAGCCATTTGAAAGCGGCATCCATAAAACCATAGGAATGCAGACCAATACCGAGCATGTTGACGCCAAACCAGGAGAAGCTGGTAACAATATTGCCAAAGATCGCCAGGTTCATGATGCCCCGATCCCTCACTAGGCCGCCCCAGCGCGCGTGCAAGATCACCGCGTTCCACAAAACAATCAGCAACGCCCCGTTTTCTTTCGGGTCCCAGCCCCAGAAACGACCCCAGGATTGGTCGGCCCAGATCCCGCCCAGGACGGTGCCAACAAAGCTGAAAAGCGTGGCGAAGCAGACCACGCCATAAACCATTTTCGAAAGCGCTTTGCCCAACTCGGGCTGCGGCGGAGCTGGTGCGCGGGTGGAAACCTTCGCGCCGGCCTTCGCCTGAATCTCCCGAATGGGAGACAGTCTTTGCGTGAGGTTCGGCGTAAATACTCCAAGAAATATATAAAGAATCGCCAGGAGACCGGCAAAAAAGGTCGAAGCGTAGCCCAGGGTGATGACCACGACGTGGGTCGCCAGCCAGAAGTTGGTATCGAGGACTGCCCGCAGCATCTCCATCGTGTCCCCACCGATAGCCAGATTTTGGGCGATGAGCAGAGTGACGAAACCCGCGAAGGAACCCACCAGGCTCCCGATCCCGACACGATAAATTCGCTCGAGGATCAATCCCAGGATCATGGTGGCCCAGCCGATAAAAATCGCGGACGAGTACAAATTCGTGACCGGCGGGCGCCCTTCGAGAATCATGCGATAAACCAGGCCGAATGTGTGCACGACTCCTGCCAGGATGACCAGGTAGAAAGCGGAGCGGCGCAACGCCTCCGAAAGGCCGGGTGTAACCGTGAGGAAGAGCACCGCGGAACCGGCGAGCATGAAAGCGAAAACGTAAATGATGATCGCGTGAAGGAAGGCCTTAACATCGTTATAGTAGAACTCTGCCTTGCCCTTGGTCAGTTCCTTCTCGAACCGCGGCTGGAGCCAGGTCTTGTATTCATCCAGCGCCCGGTTGAATTCGTCCGGTTTGCCCTGGTGATACGCCGTCATCATCGCAGCGAAGCTCGTAACTGCAGGGTGAATGGCGCCGCTGCGAGCCGATTCCAGCAAAGCCGTTCCGGCATTCTGCCATTGATCCCGGCTCGCAGTGGAGCTCAGCGGCGGCACCACGAGCGGATAACCAAACTTAGCCATCAGTTGAAAGTCCTGGAGCGGCTGAGCCATGCGTTCGATGGCCTCGCGATCGAAATTTTTGCCCTTTTCACTGGCTTGGGCCGCTGTCTGAGCCGGCGAAAGGTCCTGCATGAACTGGGCCAGCTCTTTACTGAAATCGTCCACGCCCTCAGGCTGGAGTGTCACTTTGAGCCGCTGATAAAGCATGACGGCGTTAGCCAGCTTGGCCACCTGCTTTTGAATCGGGGTTTGGTCTTCGGGCTTGATTTCACCCGCTTTCTGGCTTTGCTCGGAAATGATATTCAGGACCGGTTTGAGCTGCTCGAACGTGTAGTAACGAAGACCAGACTTCTCGACGCCCTTGTCCTCGAGCTTCAATTCGCCCAGCAGTTCAGCATGGTGAATCAGGAAAATCGGCCGCGTGTCGGCTTCCTCCGGACGCGCCATAACTTCAAGGAGCCATTCCGTAGATTTCAGCTTTTGGGGATGATGCCAGAATTTCCAGGACGGCACTTCTTCCAACGGGACGTCGCCGGTGCTGCGAATCTGCAGCAGAGCATTGCGCGCGACCGAATCAAAAGGCTGGATCCGGCCGTTGAGCAGAACTGGAAGCCTGCCGAACTCGCGGGCGTGAAGCGCGCCGTCTTTCTTCGGCGCCATCACCGCGATGATTTCCATTCCGAAGAGTGCAACAAAGAACCAAGGCAGCAGTTTGAGCCATTTGTTCATGCGGTCCTCCGCTTGAAGCTGAAGCCGAGCAAGTGCGTCATAAATTGAATCACCAACCCGACCCCGACCAGAACGCACGAGAGATATGGAGTCAGCCAACTGGGGTTGTGGACCACTTGCAGGATGGTCCCGTGGTCGTCGCGGTCAAAGCTCGCCTGGTAATACGTTTCCCCCGCGTAGCGCAACGGGTTGTTCATGTAAATTTTTATCTCGCGATTCTCTCCCGTCGCGGGCCGCTGCAACTGCACTCGGCTGGAAAAGTTCTTTGGAATGTCTGTGCCTGGATAGATATCGTGCTGGAACTCAAGCAGGCGGATCGTAAACGCGTTGTAATAGCGCCGGGGCCGCAGTTCCAATTTATAGGTGCGATTGTTATAAGTGAACTGCTGCGGACGTTCAATGTACTCCGAAACCAGCCAAGTGCCCAGCGAGCGATCGGCAGCCTGAATTTCGACAATCGCGCTGGGCACATCACGCACATCCATTTCGCTCACTCGCGGCAACTCCTTGACCGTGGCGTTCGGGCCGATGCCTTCGGTAGCAGGGGGGGCGTCCGTGGCGCCCGCCGGGCGGTCTTTGACAGCCGAATTTGCGAAAAATTTGCGGACCCGAACCGCAAACGGCAAGTCCCCCGGTTGGATCTCCTTTTTTCGCATCAGCAGGCCCTGCGGGATCGCCACCACTTTGTCCGTGTCCTTGTCAGTGACATCGATGATAGCCAACTCCGCCTGCCGGTCAGCTTCTGAATAGTTCTTAGCCTCGCCTTCGCGCAGGTGAAGCGAACTCTCGCGAGAGACCAGATCGGTGCCAAGTTGACCAAGCAGTAGCAGAATCAGCCCAAAGTGAACCAGCCAAATACCCACTTTGGCGCGGGTCAGCTTGAATCGCATGATATGCGAAGCGACCAGGTTGATGAGGAGAACGCCGCCCACCAGGTAGCCTCCCGGCAAAACCGGGATTTTCCAGGACGCCGCCTTTGGTCCCCAAAAGACGAAGAAGCTGCGAAAGAACTCGTTTTGAGCCTTGTAAAGACCCATATCGACCTGGGCCAACGTGCCAAGAAACACCAGCAGAATAGACAACGCCAGACAGACCACTGTCAGGCGCATCGAGGTGAAAAAACCAATCAGACGATCAAAGACCATGCTAGTATTTGGCGGTTTGCACAAACTTTGTGAACGCGTCCTTTTGCTTTTCCACCACCTGTTCGTTGCCCATTAATTTATAAAACCAAGTGCGGCCCCCCTGCGACACAACGGCCCCGACCAGACGTGCGCTCTGCCCGGTGCGAGCGTCCTTGCCGCTGAAATCGACGAAGGAAGCTTCGCCGCCGGACGTATGGACCGACGTGGTCGATTGGTCAAGTTCGGCTCCGGCTAACATACCCAAGCCGAGCTGACCGCGCCAGCGGTTGACGTTGCCGGCCAGGCCCCCGCCGTCGCCCTGCGACATGCTCACATTGACTCCCGCCTGGGCGCCATCGGGGCCTGAGATCATGAACTTGGCAACCAGAAATTGCCCAGCCGCCGTTTCCTGCCAACCGGCCGGTACTTCCCACTGTGGTTTGCCTTCGCTGGAACCCGAGGGCACGGCTGCGGCGGCAGCAGACATTAGAGGCGTCGGGGCGTCCCCAACGGGCGGGTGGGAAGGCGGAAGTCCCGCCTGCGGTCCACTCGTGTTGAAGCTCACCGACTTAAGGAATTCTATAAAGGCGGGTTTTTGCTGAGCGACCAACTCGTCATCGCCTGCGATTTTAAAGAACCACGCCACATTGTTCTGACGCGAGACTGCAGCCAGGATGCGCGTTTTCTCACCGGAACCGGGATTCTCGCCCGCCTGTTCGTAGAGCTGGCCGGGTTGTCCCGCTACTTCCACGGGCTGAGCCAGTTTCGCGAGCCCTTCCTCTCGAACGGCGGCCAATCCTACACTCGTCCGCCATCGATTGACGTTCTCCAAATCCCGCCCCATTAGACCAGGCAGTGGGACAACGCCCACGTCGGCCTGCTTCCCGTCTTTCCCATTGATGCGAAATGAAGCCACGCGCATCTGGCCAGGCGGCGTTTCCGACCAGCTCGCCGGAAGTGTGTATTTGATGCCTGCCGGTGCCCCCGCGCCCATGTCCGGATGCCCCGGGGGCATTGTCGCTGGCTGTTGTTCCGCTACGGTCGGTTTCGCCTC
>JANXQE010000466.1 GCA_025356925.1 Limisphaerales bacterium
TCGCATGAAAATGCTCGGAGCTGAAGTCGTCCCGGTCAAAACCGGCCAGCAAACGCTGAAAGAGGCCATCAACGAAGCCATGCGAGATTGGGTCACCAATATCCGGTCGACCCACTATATACTGGGCACAGCCTACGGTGCCCATCCCTACCCGATCATGGTCCGAAACTTTCAACGCGTGATCGGCGATGAAGCACGGGCCCAGATCCTTCAGAAGGAAAACCGGCTCCCGGACCTGCTGATCGCCTGTGTCGGAGGCGGCTCCAATTCCATCGGCCTGTTTTATCCATTCCTGGAGGACCAGTCCGTGAAAATGATCGGCGTGGAAGCCGGGGGCGAAGGGATCACGGCAGGGAAACACGCGGCGCGATTTCAAGGCGGCTCGCTCGGCGTGCTGCAGGGCACCCGCTCCTATGTTCTCCAGGATGAATTCGGCCAGGTCCAGCTCACCCACAGCGTCTCGTCGGGTCTGGATTACGCCGCCGTCGGCCCCGAGCACGCCTGGCTGCGGGATCAGCAGCGCGTCCATTATACTTACGCGACCGACGACAAAGCCCTGTCAGCATTCACCAGACTCGCGCACCTGGAGGGAATCATCCCCGCCCTCGAAAGCGCCCATGCGATCGCGGAAGTGATCGAACGCGCACCCAAGATGGGAGCGAACGAGCTCGTGATTGTCAACCTGAGCGGCCGCGGTGACAAAGATGTCGCCCAGGTCGCGGCCAAAACGGGGCTGATGATTCCGTGCTAAATCAGCATTCGACACCCTACTGCTGGTTTCGCTATTCTTATGGGGATGAAATCGATGACGGGCTACGGCCGCGGAGAATGCTCACAGAATGGCTTCAAGATCACCGTCGAGCTGAGTTCCGTCAACCGCAAGCAAACCGAGATTTCCGTCGCCCTGCCACGGGAAATGGAACTGCTGGAGGCGCAGATCCGCGATCGGATCAACGAGTACATCTCCCGCGGGCGGCTCACGGTTAGGGTGGGCCTGCATGCCGGCGCCAGCCAACTCTCCGCCCGAATGCACCTGAATGTGCCTCTGGCCAAGGCCTATGCGCGCGAACTCACGCGCCTCGCCCACCAACTCATGCTCCCCGGACCGGTGACCCTGGACCACCTCACGCGCGCACCGGGTGTTTTTCAGACCGACGAGCAAATCGTCGAGGAAGAGGATTTCTGGCCGGCGGTACAGAAGGCGCTCACGGTGGCGCTGAAAGCGCTGGTAAAAATGCGGGAACGCGAAGGCGCCCATCTCGCCCAGGACCTGGCCCGCCGGGTGCGCCAGATGCGCAAGGCAGCTTCGAGCGTGCGAAAACAGGCGCCGCAAGTCGCTCAGCGCTATCGCGAGCAACTACTGGAACGGATCAAAGAGGCGGGTCTGGAAGCGCCGGGCGCCGACGATGACCGGTTGCTCAAGGAAGTGGTCTATTTCGCCGATCGCTCGGATATCTCCGAGGAGCTGACCCGGTTGCAAAGTCATTTTCAACAGTTCGATGACTGCGAGAAGTCGCGGGAACCGGTCGGTCGCACGCTGGACTTTCTGGCGCAGGAGATGAATCGTGAGATCAACACGATCGGCTCAAAGGCCAACGACAGCTTGATCTCGCGTGATGTCGTCAACTTAAAGGCTGAGCTGGAAAAATTCCGGGAACAAGCACAGAATGTCGAGTGATGAGCGTTCAAGCTCGAGCCCAGCCGATCGAAAGCCAGCCCAAAGCCATGGCCACCGCCAACCCGCTGTTGATTCTCATCTCCGCGCCGTCCGGCGGGGGGAAAACGACTTTGTGCCAGCGCTTGCTGGCCGCTCGGCCGGGCATGACCCGCGCCGTGACCTGCACGACCCGCGCGCCCCGCGAGGGCGAACGAGACGGCGTAGATTACTACTTTCTAAATGCCGAGTCCTTTCTGAAGCGTGTCCAGGCGGGCAACTTTCTAGAACACGCCACGGTCTATGGCAACAGCTATGGCACATTGAAAGCCGAGGTGCTTGGCCGCTTGCGCCAGGGCCAAGATGTGCTCCTGACTGTCGATGTCCAGGGCGCCGCTACCATCCAGGAAAAAGCCAAGGAAGATCAGGAGCTGCGCTGGGCGTTAATCTCGGTTTTTCTGACGCCGCCCTCGCTCACCATCCTCGAGGAACGTCTGCGCAAGCGCGGCACGGATACCAGGGCCGCGATCCAGAAACGGCTGGGAGTCGCCCGCCAGGAAATCGGCCAGTGGAAGCACTTCGACTACCTGTTATTGAGCGGCAGCATCGACGAGGACCTGCGCCGGATGCTGGCGATTGTCGAAGCGGAGAAAATGCGCTCGACCCGGGGTCAACCGCCCGAGTTTTAACGTGAACAGCAACATTGTTTTGGGAGTGACCGGCTCGATCGCCGCCTTTAAAGCGGCGGAGTTGGCGAGCCAGCTCACCCGGCGGGGTTGCGACGTCCACGTTGTCCTGACGGCAGACGCTCTCCGTTTTATCACGGAGCTGCCCTTCAAAACCTTGTCGCGCCACCCGGTGATGACCGATTTGTACGATGAAGAGGAAGGGTGGAAACCCGCCCATATCAAGCTGGCGGACGAAGCGGACCTGCTTCTTGTGGCACCGGCCACCGCGAACACCATCGCCAAGCTCGCCTTGGGCCTGGCCAATGATGCCTTGAGCTGTGTCGCCCTGGCTCTCAACTCCCAGGCCCGCTTGTTGATTGCGCCGGCGATGAACGGTAACATGTGGCTCCACGCTGCCACCCAGCAAAACGTGGCCACTCTTAAAGCCCGCGGCGCTGAGTTTATCGGGCCCGAGGAAGGCTTGCTCTCGTGCGGCTATGAAGGGCTCGGCCGGCTCTGGCCTGTGGACCAGGTCGCTGACCGCGCGGTGGAGCTGGCGGGCCAACGGCCAAAAGGGTAGTATTCCCCTGGAATGCCTCGGCGAAGGCTGTGGCCCCAGATGCTGAGTCAATGAACGTATCGGACCCATCGGAGGTGACCAAGCCAGCGGGCCTGACCAAGACCAGGACAAAGGCGGGGAAGGCCTGGTGGCAGCAACCGGGGACCAACCGAGTGCACCGGTTGGCATCCGCGATCGGCCGGGAGTTTGACCGTCTGGTCGAATTGCTCCGGATTCCTCCCCCAATCACCTCTCAGATGCTTCAGCGCATCGAGGTGATGGAGCAGCACATCATCCTGCCGATTAAGGCGGCCTGGATCGCCATCCTGCTCCGCCCTTCCTACTTCAGCGCCTGGATCGGCGAAGCGGCCAAGGTCCTGGACGTGAGCCCCGCGTCCGCCTACTGGTTCTTCTGGGTTTACGTTGCCATCAATGTGCTGGCGGGCTGCCTGATTTTGTCGCTGCGGCGTATCCCGCCCCGCCTCACCGAATTCACCGTGTTTGGCATGACACTGGTGGACGGCATCTTCCTTGGAGTTCTGACCATCGTGACCGGAGGCTATGATAGCCCGCTCTATTGGCTTTTTTTGGGCCTCATCGTCCGCAGCGCGGTCAACGTACCCCGGGCATCCTCCCAGCTTCTGCTGAACTTGACCCTCAGCGGCTGTTTCGTGCTGGCTGGAGTCATCGACACGTACGTCGCCCAGGGCCTGGACCCCACCGAGAAACGCATCCTCGAGTTGTATGCGACGGATAACCCAGCCGAACCCCTTTTGCTCAGATTGGTGCTGTTGTTGTTGATGACCTTGTTTTGCTATGCCGCCCAGGTATTGCTGGAACGCCAGCGCCAGGCCATGGAAGAAGCGCGTGAGTTCGCCCTGCGCGAAGGCCAACTGCGTTCCGCGGGCCGCTTGGCCGCGGAATTTGCGCACCAAATCAAGAACCCTCTCGCTATCATCAACACGGCCGCCTTTTCGCTCCAACGAGCTATTCGCGAAAACAAAGGGGACGCAGCGGAGCAAATAAAAATGATCCAGGAGGAAGTCGAACGTGCCGATCGGATCATCACCCAGGTCATGGGCTACGCGCAGTTGAGCGAAGGCCATGTCGAGAGGCTCAACGTCATCGAGGAGCTGGACCAGGCGATCGAGCGGGTCTTTCCGCCGGCGGCTCACTATCCGCTCCAGGTCCACCGCTCCTATCTCGGCACCTTCCCGCCGCTGCTGATGCTGCGCCGCCACGTCTCTGAGACCTTCATCAATGTGCTTCAAAATGCCCGTGAAGCGCTCGAATCCCGGGGTGGGAATATCTCGGTTGACGTCCGCTGCCATGAAGACCAGTCGATCGAAGTGTCCATTCGAGATGATGGACCCGGGATCCCGCCCGAGAAGCTCGGCCGCATTTTCGAGGCTTACTATACGACCAAAGAAAAGGGCTCCGGCCTGGGCCTGGCCACGGTCAAGCACAACCTCGAGCTTTACGGGGGCAGGGTCCGGGTGGAATCTAAGCTTGGAAAC
>JANXQE010000623.1 GCA_025356925.1 Limisphaerales bacterium
CCGGTAATCATCTGGTGGAGGACTAAGACTTTACTGAGGTCCGGAAGCTTAAGGTTGGCTTCGTTGGCCTGCGCCTCACGAGCGGTGGCACGCGAAAGAAGAACGGTAAGGAGCACCGTTACTGGAGCATCGTTGAAAATAAGCGCTGTGCCGGCAACCGGGTCGTCCAGCGCCACGTGCTTTACCTCGGTGAAATAAACGACCACCAACAAGCCGGCTGGCAACAGAGCATCGAGATTTTCGAAGAGGGCCAAGCTCAGCCCCGAACGGTGGCGCTGTTTCCTGCTGAACGGGCCGTCGCAGTCCAAGAGACGGACATTGTGCGAGTCGACCTCTCGGAGTTGCAACTGCACCGGCCGCGGCAGTGGGGCGCCTGCTGGCTGGCCTGCGAGCTGTATCAGGAGTTGGGATTGGATGAGTTCTGGGCCCAGCGCCTGCCGCCCAGCCGAAAGGGCACGCGTTGGGATTGGGTGCTCCAAAACTTTGAGAGCAATCCACCCTTTGCCCCAGAGGACAACAGAAAGTTCGGTTACCGTCGGGACAAGCGTTCCGATTGCGTGCAGGTCGTGATTGGGTTGATTGTGACACCGGAGGGTTTTCCGCTGAGCGACGAAGTGCTGGCCGGCAACACCAGCGACAAGACCACCTGGAAAGGTTTTCTGGAGCGGATCGAAAAACAATATGGCAAGGCCCAACGGATCTGGGTGATGGATCGCGGCATCCCGACCGAAGAAACGCTCGAGCAAATGCGCCGCCGTGAGCCACCGATACTCTACCTGGTGGGCCCGCCCAAAGGACGCTTGAGCCAAGTGGAAGACCGGCTCAAAGAGTTGCCTTGGCAGCAAGCGCGGGAAGGGGTCGAAGTCAAATTGCTGACCCAAACCGGCGAGGTCTACGTGTTGGCACAGAGCCAGGATCGGGTCAACAAAGAGCGCGGGATGCGCCGCCGGCAATTGAAGCGGCTGTGGAACCGTCTCAAGGAACTCAAGGCGATGGAACTCAAGCGCGACGCCCTGTTGATGAAGCTTGGCGCCGCCAAACAGCAAGGCCCCAGGGCCTGGCGTTTCGTGGAGGTGCAGTTGCCCGCAGCTAAACAGAACAAAAAGCCCCAGACCGAGCCACAGACGCCAGAGCAGAAATTTTCCTTCCGCCTGCGCAAAGATAAGCTGCGAGTGGCTCGTCGCCGCGAAGGCCGCTATTTATTGCGCCGCAACATGCCGCAACGTCCACCGGAGCAGTTGTGGGAATTTTATCTACAACTGGTGCAGGTCGAACAAGCTTTCAAACATCTCAAGGGCGATCTGATGCTGCGACCCATTTATCACAGAAAGGAAGCACGGATTGAAGCGCACATCTTTGTGGCCTTTCTGGCCTATTGCCTGCACGTCACTTTGGGACGGCGCTTGCGGGACCTGGCGCCGGGGCTGACGCCGCGCTCGGTGCTGGAGAAACTGGCCGCGTTGCAGATGATCGCTGGGCCTTTGCCGACCACCGATCAGCGGGAAGTGATCCTGACGCGCTACACCCAGCCGGAACCCGAACAGCGACTCTTACTGGAGAAACTCAAATTGCGATTGCCGGAGCAACCGCCGCCAAGAATTACTGCTAAACAGGTGGCGGACAGCAAACCGGCGTAGTGCAGACTTTTCAAAAGTCTGGTTTGATTTGCAATGACTTACGATTCGCAGAAGCCCGAATCCGCGAAGTCGGGTTAGCCGCGTTCATGCGCAAGGGGCTTCGGCAGATGAGCCCGCTTCCGAAGGTGTATTGGCAGTACGGGCTCTGCCTTATTGCGTCTCCGTCAGGTCAGCGCAAATGATTTCCTTGTCATTCCGCGCGTAAACGTGGCGGTTGGCGAATGCCGGGTGCGACCACACGATCGGCCGCCCCGGGTCTTTGTTCGCCGGCTCCAACAAATGCGCCCGGCTGATTTCCTCATACCCTCTCGGACTAAGCTTCGCGATAATCAGATCGCCGCCTTCATTGAACAGAAAGAATCGACCGCCATTCTTGACGATGAAGGCATTAGCCCAGCGGACCGGCTCGCCGCTGGTGGTCGCCCGCAGCGTTTCCCAAACCCGTTGGCCAGTCTCCGCGTTCAAGCAGCGCAACTGCCCGTAACTGCAGACCCCATAGATGTAGCCACCCTCCAAAAACGGCGTGCATAAAATCGAATTGAGGTGCGTGGTTTCCTTCTCGCCGGATTTCTCGGTCTGCCATGCCGTGGTTGCCGCCGCCCGGGTAGGGTCCAGACGCAGCATGAGCGAGCCGTTGTAGAAGGAGGTGAAGAAGAGCAGATTTCCCAGGCGGCGCGGGGTCGAAACCGTCAGGCCGGATCGCGACTTGAAGGGCACAGACCAATAGAGCTGGCCGGTGTCCGGATCGAGAGAATCGGCTCCTTCGGGCTGCCAGAGAATGAGCTGCACCTTGCCTCCGGCCTGGCAGAGTATCGGCGAACTATACCCGGGTTCTTCGGTGCTCAGCGCGCGCCAGATTTCTTTCCCGGTATCCTTCTCAAAAGCCACCAGCGTGCTGCCGGCGCCGCCCGCCAGGCAGATCAACTTGTTGCCTACGAGCAACGGATGCCCGGCAAACCCCCACATGGGCGGCTTGATTTTGAACTCCTGCTTAAAATCGTGGGACCATAAAACCTTCCCGCTCTCGGCCTCCAAACAGAACAGGTTGCCCTGCGCTCCCAGAGTGAACACCTTGCCGTCGCTCACCAGGGGAGCTGCGCGAGGCCCCGCCGGGTAACTGATGGTGTACACGCATTCGTATTGGTGTTGCCACAAGACCTTCCCGTCGGTCTCGTTCAGGCACTGAACGCGTTCCCCGCCGGTGATTAACCCGGGTTGGAAAGGGTCGGAGGGATTGACCGCGTCGGGCGCAAGGCGGCGGTCCATCACATACACCCGCCCTTTGGCTACAACTGGACCGGCATAACCGCCCCCGATGCTCACCCGCCATCGGACCGGCGGACCGCCCGGCGGGAATTTCTCTATAATTCCTCTCTCACGCCAAACCGAGTCGCGCTCAGGCCCCAGCCATTGCGGCCAATCCGCAGCGCGAAGTGTTACTCCGCCAAGGACCAGCGCCGGGACCAGGGCAATTCGCAGACGGTCGATCACTCGCATGGGCCAATCGTAGCACATCGCCAACCCCGAGGCGATTCGCATCCGAGTTGGGAGTTGTGTCGCCGTTCAAAAGGCCTCGCCGATGCCGACGTAAAAGGTGTGTTCACCACGACCCCAGGCTGCATCGAATCGCAAGCTAACGTTATTTTTTTTGGCCAGGACGTAGCGCGCGCCGGCCCCCACGCTCGGCAGCGGTTCGGTGAATTGATCGACCTTCGGCGCGACGCTCCCCACGCCCCCAAACCCGACCAGGCCGAACCGTTCGGTGAACCGCCAGCGATACTCCGCTTGCACGGCAAACATCAGCTTGTCCCGGTAAGGGCCCGGGGTGTAGCCGCGCAGGTCGGAGTGCGTGCCAAAGGAAGAAAGTGCGAAGAATGGAGCGTCGCCCCCTCAAGCCGGATGAAGATCGGGATCGCCTGGCAGGGGAATCCGCAGCGCCGAAGTAATAGGCACCGGTCCATCCCACTGTCTACTTTCGGGCCGATTGAGTGCGGCCGTGCCCGGGCGTGTGCGGTTGACTTCAGTTGTGGCTGGGTGAAACTCGGGCATGCAAGCCGCCACAATCAGGTTCACCGCGTTGCTCCTGGCCACCGCAACCCACGCCGGGTTCGCCGGAGATTGGCCGCAATGGCGCGGCCCGACCCGGAACAGCGCCTCCACGGAACAAATCAGCACGAACTGGCTGGAGGGTGGACCGAGAGTTCGTTGGAGCGCTGCGGTAGGCACCGGTTTTTCCGGGGTTTCCATCGCGCGGGGCCGCGCGTATACGATGGGCAACGCCACCAACGAGGATTCGGTGTGGTGCTTCGATGCGCGAAGCGGCCAGCAACTGTGGAAACAAGACTACCCTGCACAACTCAGCCCGCAGTGGTACGAAGGCGGCCCGGGCGCCACACCCACGGTGGAAGGCGAACGCGTCTACACCATCAGCAAATGGGGCGATGTGTTTTGTTTCAACGGACTCACTGGTTCCATCCTTTGGCGACGCGATTTACGTGAGGATGGCATCAAGCCCAATCGTTGGGGGTTTGCCGGTTCACCACTCATTTGGCGGGACCTGCTCATCCTTAACGCCGGCGGCAGCGGCACGGCTCTGGACCGCAGCACCGGCCGCCTGGTCTGGTCGAACGGAACCAATGCCACGGGCTATGCCAGCCCGGCACTCTTTCGGTCCGGCAACGATGAGACGGTCCTCGTCTTCGCGGCCCAAAACCTTGTCGCGCTGGACCCGCGGACCGGCGTCGAACGCTGGCGGTATCCCTGGAAAACGGACTGGGATACCAACAATAGCGACCCAACCGTATCGGATGATTGTATCCTCCTCTCCAGCTTCAGCCGAGGTTGTTCACTCTTATCCCTGAAGAGCGGCGCTCCTGAACCGCTCTACGATTCGAAGGCCGTGTGTAATAACCTCAGTCCCGGCGTACTGCTCGGACGGTTTTACTACGTTTTCAGCGGCGAGGCCAAAAAGGACACCGAACTTCGCTGCCTTGACCTGCCCACGGGACAACTCAAGTGGACCCTTAAGGAACCCTCGTTCGGCTCCCTGATTGCCACGGACGGAAATCTCCTGGTCCTTACGGAAAAAGGGGAATTATTGATGTTCGGAACGGGCCCGGCAGGTCGAGGCCATGCGGCGGTGGCTGGCCTGATCCCGAAAGCCGACCCGGTTGCGCGTGCGAAGGTGTTGAGCGGCACGTGCTGGACTCCACCGTCCCTGGCCAACGGCCTCCTGTATGTGCGCAACGCCAAGGGCGAACTGCGTTGCCTCGAGCTTGCTCGACAATAACCATTAAAGTTTCGCGTTCGTCAACCGATAGTCTTGGGAGATGACGATCTCGAATCAGCCTGCCTCGCTGCTCGATAGCGTCCTCACGGCCCAAACCACGCGTGAGGACCTCGGGGTGGCCGTCCTCAAAAAGGCCCAGGATAGCGCCAAACAGGCGGGCGAAGCCATGGTCCAGATGCTTGAGAAATCTGGCCCCCGCGCCAATGGCAGCCTGCTAGATGCTTACGCCTGAGCGGAAAAGCGCCCAGCGTTTCCGCCCGCGACTCACTTTGGCTTCGGATAGAGATTGTACCCTGCCTCCCGGCAGGCAGCGATCGTTTCTGCGTACGGCGTGTCGGCCACATCGACGAAGCCGATTTGGTAATTCTCTTCGTCATAGGTCCGGCCGGTGGTGGGCTCGTCGAAGTATTGGAACCAATGACAACCGACGAATTGAGGGTGCCGGAGCGCACCCCGCAAATAATCCTTATACATTTCCGCGCGTGCTTGCTGATTCGGCACGGAGACCAGGCCAGTGTGGAAGAGCCCGCGGTCCAACGCGCCAAAATGGAATTCCCCGATGATGAGCGGCACATCAGCTCCGCCGTTGAATTGGAAGTCCGCCACGCTGGCGTGGTAAAGGTTATAACTCACAACATCGCAATACTTGGCCGCCGCTGCCGCGGCTCGCGCGTTGACCCAGGCAAAGCGGCAGCCCAAAAACAATTGGTTCGGCGCGACGGCTTTGATCGCTTCACGAACGGTGCGAAAATATTGCTCCGCCGTGCGGCTGTAGAACGCGCCCAGGTCCGGCGCCGCCGTGGCCTTGTCCGGCGCCGCGCGGCTTTGGAGCAAAGCATCCCAAGAGGCATACTCCGCGCCCCAAGCCCGGTTCAATGACTCAATGTCGCGGTACTTGGCTTTTAGATCTTCCAGAAACGCTTGTTTGGCTGGCTGGTCCGCCGGGGACTGGAGTGCGCCGATCGCCAGGGAAACATCATCGCCCCAGGACATTTCGTTGTCGGAAAAATAACCGATGCACCAGGGATCGCCGGCGCTCTCGGATTGTTTCGATTCCATCGCCCGGCGCAAATTGTCATGGAAACCCGCATCGAACACATCCGGGAACTTGGCCCAATAGCCTTCGCTTCCCGCAATTGGCTTGGTGCGACCCGAGCCGATCGAGTCGGTGTAGGGTGTCTGGCGAAGACGCCGGGTAGCATCATCCGACCAGTTGGCAATGGTGTTAAGCCCCCAACTGCGCAAACGCCGGTGCACCAACTGCCGGTACTCTTCCCACAA
>JANXQE010000534.1 GCA_025356925.1 Limisphaerales bacterium
CGGCACCATTGGCCAGCCCGATGCGAGTGGCGCCATGACCGGCGGCACTTACTCGTTAACAGGCGGATTCTGGAGCATCATTAGCGTCTTGCAAACACCCGGCGCACCGTTATTGACGATCACGCATTCCGGCAACCAGACCATCATCTCGTGGCCGACGTCGTTCACCGGTTGGACGCTTCAAACCAACAGCAATCTAAGCGCTGGCACGTGGGGCGATTACGTCGGCACAATCGCTAACAACAGCGTGACTAATGCGGCGGCAAATGGGTACCTCATTTTCCGCTTAGCACATCCCTGACCCGAGTCGCAAAGCGAGGCGGTCTCGGTTTTGTAGGCTAACCTTCCAGCCCTTATTCGGAAGGAGTAGGCACCTCGAGAATAAGCGGATTCCTCTCTAACCTTTTTAGGTCTGTCAAGACCAAGCCGATGAAAACATCGGCTTGGTTTTTTGTTTTTTGAGGAGGTTGACTTACAAACCGAAGTTACTTCCGTTGGGTAACATCACGCGTGGAAGCGATTTGCCAATTGTTACGTAATTATGTCCTTTTCAACTGGCAAGCGCTGCTTCAGAGGGAATTGTGCGAAGGAGCTGCTAATATTAGCTGCGTCAAGCATGCTTGGCACGCCTGGGATCATGTCCCAAAACAACAGACTTATGACCGCATCTTTGTAGGAATCGTTTGCCGTTGCGTGCTGTAATGTCGGTGAAGGTTGTTGCGTCGACGGTGGTGGTCTTGTGGCGTGCGACGCGCACATTTGGGCCGCGAGATAATCTAAAAAACTAGGAATGAGTTTATGAAGGTAAAAATATTTTCCCTCGGCATGCTAAAGATGTTTTCAATCGTGGCATCGGTGACGCTAGGCTCAGTTGCTGCGCGGGGGGCTGTTCTTATTGAAACCGTGAACGTCACGCCTTCAAGTTCCGGAATCTCGAGCACGATCACCTTCAATATTCCTCAATTCGACCCAAGCCTTGGAACGTTGAACGGCGTTGATTTGATCCTGACACCTACGTTCGGAGACTTTGGGTCCGCGGCCTTCAATCTTTCGTCATCGCCTCAACAAGTTCTCGGCTTTACCGTCGGCGCTCCCATGTCCGGATCCCTTGGAGGTGCGCTCGGATTGAACGCGTCGTGGACAACTAGCCAAAATCTAACATCCCCAAACTATACCGCCAGTGCGGGGCCAAGTGTTATTACCGATGGGCCGCCACTGCCTTTCACTTTCGTTACCACGCTCTCGTCTGTTGTGGTTGGCCCTGGCGGATTTACAGGCTTAGGTGGATATAATTTAGTCCTCAGCGGATCTGGGCGTAGCAACTTCATCGGGAAGTGGACCTAACCTCGCTTGTGGTTGGTACGGCAATGTCGGTGGAACCTTGGAAGTCGATTTCAACTACGCCGCCGCTCCCGAGCCATCCACCTATTTCGCTGGCCTCAGCGCATTAGGGATGCTTGGATTATTTGGCTGGAGAAACCGCAAGTAGGGTTTTGCAGGAAAATCACGCAAAGCCGCCCGAGAGAGGCGGCTTTTTTATTGTTGTCCGCCCAACCCGGGGTCGTGAATTGCACTAATTGCTGAAAACTCCGGATTCGGCAGGGCGAAAACAGAGAACTAAACTGCTGACCTGCCAGCCCGACGCAGGCCCGCTAAGAGCAGGAAGCCCAGCGCGCAACACCCGGCCCCGATGGTTCCAGGTTCGGGAACGGCGGCTGTGGCCAACGTAAACGATGCGTTAACCGCACTGGACAGAGTGGTCTGAGTGAAGGCCATGCTGATGGAGCCCGGGACGGAGGAGCCGTTCGCGTCGAAGAGCGTACCCGTACCATAAAGAATCAAACTAAGGGGGTCACTCGAAGTCCGGAGTAGCTCCTCCAAATCGAACCTGTAAGTGTCAAACGGAGTCGTGAGGATCAAAAAATCGCCAAGGCCGACCGCGGAGTAGCTCCCCCCGATCGCTGATAGATCCAGCACTGGTGGATTTAATTGATGGATGTTTATGTTGCCAAGCGACAGCAAGGGAATCGAATTGGCCCCCGAGTAAAAGTAATTGGGATTTCCGTTGTAAAATTGCGGCACGGTGTTGACGAATCCGCTCGCCGTCGGCAGCGCCACAGAGTTGGCCGGCAGGGTCACCGAAGTGGCATGTTCCAGATCTAACCCGGTGTAAGTAATGTCGCCAATTGGAACGAACCCGAAGGTGCCCACGTCAACTGCGGCCTTTGCCGGAAAGCAAGTTGTGGCCGCCATGAATACACTGAACAGCGGCGCCGTTATCGAGCGCAAGATTCCAAATTGAGTCATGTTCGGCCAACGCATTTACAGCCCCTCGCGGCGCAAGTCGTCTGACTCTGCGCCGAGGTGAACTTCACACCAATCCGCACTCTCGGACGCCAATCGTGCCGCACAGTTCGTCACCGAGTGTATTCTACAGAGTTGCTCCTTCAGTATCATGCACTACGCTGTAGAACTTGCCAATACATCCCGAGGACATTCGTGATAACAATTAGGACACACTCGTCTGTGGCGGCGGTCCTTGAGTCAACGCGTCCTTCCGCGGCGCGACCAGCAACTGCCGACGGAACAGTAAGGAAAATAACAGCCGTCTTCAGACAAGACTGCATCGAGATGTGAAAACCTCATGCAAGGTTAGGTTGGCCGATCCGCACACGGCAGCGGCACTGTTCCCGCCACGCTCGCCCGGCTATTTGAGCCGGCATTCGCCATTGCCTTCGTCGTAATAGGTCGCGTTGCCCACCTCGGTAACTTTGAGGTATTGGTGCCACGCCAGGAAGCCGAGGTCTCGGCTCGCTTCGAGCGTTTTCTTGACCGGTTTGACAGTCGCTGGATCTCCATACGTCATCGCCTCGGATAGAACGCGTCCGTCCATGGGACTGGGCGACTCCACGCCCAGGATCGAGAGTGCCGTGGGCGCGATATCGATGTTCCCGCTCGGCAGTTCGCTAACGAACCCCTTCTTGAAATCGGGCCCGGAGGCGATCAACGTGTTGTGTAAATCGAAGCTGCTCAGCGAGGAGTGTGTTCCCAGTCCCCGTTTGCCTTCGGTTGAGGTGATCATTCCCGCGGCGCCAAACTCATTTTTCTCCGAGGTCCACCGCATTGACACGAGCACATCCGGCGCACCGTTGGTGGCAGCCACGTGCGCTTGGGCGAGGGAAAATGTGCCGTCGATAGGAAACGGCGAAAAAATCACGCCGGCGAAATCGGTTGCCTGAAGGTAAGCTACAAGTCGCCGGATCACCGGCTCGTCATGGTCGAACACATAGAAGGATATGCTGCCACCGAGACTAACCACCATGACGTCCCCCGCCTCGGGATTCTGAAATTGTTTTCCGGCAACGAATTTTGCCGATTTCAAAGACCCGATGATATCAGGCGCCCGGTCAATGGTGGAGAAACCGTGGTCGGAGACCACGAATACGTCTGTGGTTTCAAGGATGCCTTTGTCTTCGAGCGCCTTCAAGACGACCGCGAGGTTTTTGTCACTGCTCTCGATAGCGGCAACCGCGTCCTCGGAGCCGACGCCGGCAGCGTGTTGAGAGGCATCTGGCTCGCTTAGCCAAAGCAGGGAATATTTGGGAATCCCTTTCTTCCAGAGCCCGCGCGTGAGCGCCTTGGTGGTCCACGAGTCGGGTGATCCGGGAGACTCTGGAATCCGTTTCGGAGCCTTGGCCTTGCCCGAGCCGGGCAGGGTGGCATCCTCCACGGGAGCTGGCGAATTAGTGGAGGAGGCATCTGGAGAGCCGGTCGGTTGAGCTGCGGGGAACGGGCCGATGTCCGGAGACTTGGTGAGGGTCTCCAACGCGGAACGTGGCAGCGTCTGGCCCCGGAACAAGGTCACGGACTCCTGCTGCGCTTGAGAACCACCCTTGGCGGCCCGGTCATGCAGGAAGGCAACCGGTTTCGAGCCTGCGATCACCGTCGAAATGCCAGCCTGCTGCAAAATTTCGGCCACCGTGGCCGCCTGCAGATAGTGACCGTGGGTCAACATGTCCCCGCGACGAACGGCGTCCAGGTTTTCCGTGTTATAGGAACTGAGCCAACTCAGTTCTGGGCGATATTCGTTGTTCGCCATGACCCCGCTATGCTCCGGGTGCATGCCGGTAGCCAGGGCCGTGCCGTTCACTTCGGTTGAGGTTACGTAAGCCGAATGGTGGTGTTTGAAGAAGGTTCCTTTCAGGGCCAGTTCGTACAATGTGGGGGTGTACTGCGGCGAAATA
This sequence comes from Limisphaerales bacterium, assembly GCA_025356925.1. Classification (GTDB taxonomy): domain Bacteria; phylum Verrucomicrobiota; class Verrucomicrobiia; order Limisphaerales; family UBA8199; genus JANXQE01. The sequence goes on from JANXQE010000534.1 coordinate 4,245, forward strand.
AAATCCGGACGCATTCCGTCCCAGACCACCACCACGACATGCTCAGCGTGGCCACGCGCCTCAGCCCTCTCGGGGCGGGCGATCCAAAGCGCCGAAACCATAAACACAAGAACAAGCCTGGCATTCCCACTCCAATCGACGTTAGTCATAGACCGATATCCTAAGCTCAAACACGCCGCTCCTTGGGTTACGTCCATGTGTCATTTTAGCGACGAAGGCGCGAGTGCTCACGGGTGGCAGATGGGCAAGCTTGCTCCATAGCTTGACCGATGAGCTTCGGTTCACCTGCCCGGCCCGAGATTGTCATGGAGATGTTTCGTCAGTGTCATGGGTTCGTAACACGGAGCTGCCCAAAATCAGGATGCGGAAAACGACCGCATGAAGCTTCCGCCGCATCTACGTATCCAGGAAATCGCGCTGGCCCCCGGGCAGGAATGGGTTGACAAAACCGATTCCTGGCGTTTTCTACGCCTGAGCGTCGGCGGTGCTTATTGGTTGGACCCCGCTCAGCCGCGGTCCTTAGAACCGGGCGAGTTGCTGGTGGTCGCACCCGGGGTGTACACGGTCATTCGGGCGAGCCAGCTCAGCGATGCGTTGCTGCATGGGTTTCTCTTCAAGTCTGAGCTGCTGTGCGGCCTCCTCACACTGGATGAGCGCTATTTCTTTGAGAGCCGCCGTCCCGACGCCATCGAGCGCGTCCACTTCTTTCCGTCCACACATCCGCTGGCCCGGCGTTTGGGCGTGCTGGTGGACGCAGGAGTGCCACAGGCCAATTTGTTGCAGCGCGCGGAAGTGCTCTGCCTGGCAGCTCGCTTTTTCGCGCGGACTATACCGACGTCGCCGACGCCTGCCAAACCCAGTTCCACGGTTCAGGATCGATTCCAGCAGATTATGTCACAGATGCCTGACATGGAGTTTATTGAGCACACCACCGAACAATTGGCCCAATTGTGCGATTGCAGCCCGCGGCATTTCAACCGGCTCTTCCGAGGCCGATTTGGGAAGTCGCTCCGTGTGCGCCAGACTGAACTGCGCCTGCTGAAAGCTTGTCGGGTGCTGGAGAGTTCGGACGAAAAAATCTCCCAAGTCGCCCGGGATTGCGGTTACACGAGCCTCAGCCTCTTCAATTCATTGTTCAAGAGGCATCTCGGAATGGGTCCTTCGGAGTTCCGTCAACAGGGAGCGCAAAAGCCGGGGAATCCTTAAAGCCTAAAGTGTTGTCACCATTACCGTTCACGGACAATTGATCTCGTTTTGTGACACGATCGTCACAACTTCGCCATCTGAAATTCACATTCCGTAACTTCCGTCCACCTTGAGTATCGGTCATACTGTTGGGGGTATCGATTATGAACTTAATTTCACCTTTATTTGGCCTCGGCACATCCAGCCATGCCCTTTCCTTTGCCTGGCAGCATCTTACCAAGGAAGGCTTTTGTACGATTCTGGCCCTCCTGGTCGTGTCGATTTTCAGTTGGACGGTGATCATCAGCAAGGCTCGCCAGCTTATCCGCGCACACCGGATGGGGAAGAAGTTTTTCGCTGCCTACCGTGCCACGCGTGACCCGCTGGAAATCTTTCGGCGGACGGAGCAATTCGATGGCGCCCCCGCCTACGAGCTCTATGTCACTGGGGCGGAGGAAGCCGAGTACCACCTGAAGAA
>JANXQE010000634.1 GCA_025356925.1 Limisphaerales bacterium
TTCATCCCTTTTTCCGAGTTGGTGCGGCCCGCCACTATAAGTGATATGAACTCCTCACCTCAGAGTGGCTGGTTTTGAACCGCCCATAGGTGGCTGGTTTTCATTCGCCCGGTGACAGGATGAGAAAGCCGGCGCTCCAACACCCCAAGCAGCCGACCTTGAGAATTACCGCTGGCAAAGCCATTGCGCGGGTTGTTTGAGTTGCCAATCGCCGCTTGAATATCAATTCGCCACGTACACGTCCGTTATGTAAGCAAAACGCACGCTCGGGGTTAGTAAGTTTGATTCGGCACCGCGACATCCACTCAAGCTCTCGAAAACCCGCAGCCTTTGGAGGAACCCTATCGCGCAGGTAATCGCGGATTGAAGAAGCCTTCACTTCATCCGATTAATGCCCACCAGTGCTTGGCTCCGATCCGGCGTTTGGATTGAGCGGCAGTGGCAAAATCCCGCCGCTTGCCGAGCGGTCAAGGTAATACAGCTCTGATGTGTTAGCGCTGCGGTCTGAAGCGAAAATCAGATGCTCACCATCCGGCAACCAAGCCGGATGCAGCGCGTGTGCGCCATCGCTGGTCAACTGCCGGAAATCGCTGCCATCTATGCGGATCACGGCGATCTCGCTCGCGCCATTTTGCGTGACCGTCAATGCCACCCAATCGCCGGTCGGCGAAACGGTGGGTTGCGACGGCGTGCCGATGATGCCGCTACTTAATTGCTGCTGGTTCGAAGCGTCACTGTTCATGACCCACAGCGTGTCGCTACCTGAGCGGTTGGAAACAAAGACGATCCGGCGCCCGTCTGGCGTCGGGGCCGGCTGGCGGTCAGAAATGTTGTTAGTCGTCAACCGCAGCAGATTGGAGCCATCCAGATCGACGGCGTAAATCTCCGGATTTCCATCCTTTTCGGAGACAAAGACAACCCTCTGGCACGGAATCAGCCATGCCGGCTCGTAATCGTTAGCGAGGTTTGTCGTCACGGCCGAGGCCAGCGCCCCCGCCGCTGCATCCATCACAAAAACATCTTGATTGCCGGTGCTCAGCGAGACGAACAACAATTTGTTGCAGGTGGCTCCCCCGGCCAACATCGGGCCGAAGTTGTCCAAAGCATTCGAACTCAAAATGATTGGGGCACCGCCGCCGACGCTCAGGAAAATCTGCCGGTGTCCCGTCGGTGACGCCGTAAACACCACCTTCGGAAGCGGAAAGCCGGCTTGGGACAATCCACTGAATTGCGACGTGTTTCCCGCCGGGTCCGTCACGGTACCATTCAAAGCAAACACCAGCCCAAGTGAAGCGGGATCGGTGTCGAGTCCAACCTGGAATCTTCCGTTTACCACGTCACCCCCGCCCAGAAACAACCCGCCTTCATTGCCAGCATCCCGGAAAATCTCCACCCAGCTACCGTCCGGTGCCGTGCTTGTGCCACTGACCGTCATCCCCGCGTAATTAGTCAGCGCCGGCGGCGCGATCTGTATATTGCCGCCTGCGCTGAGTTGAATCCCGATCCCGGTATTGGCGGTAAGCGAATTGCCATTGATCACGTTGCCTACTGAACCAACATCCGACACCAGCATTCCGATTACGTTGCCGGTGATGGTGTCGCCATTGACGATGTTATTGCTCGAGCCCTGGCTTATGGACACTCCCTGGTCGGTATTGTGTTGTATGGTGGACAGACTCACTCGATTGCTGGTTGCGGCTTCCAATCGAACGCCAATGTTGTTCAACTCGATGAGGTTGTCCTGGCCGACGGTGTCCAGTTGGGCGCCGTCATGCAAATACACGCCGTTCGTGTAATTGGCTATGTGGTTGTTCACGATCAGATTATTCGTAGCCGTGGGTCCGCTGATTTCGATGCCCGTGATGCCTTGCCCGAACTCGTTATGGGCCCCATCGCCAGTCCCGCCGACCAGCACGTTCGCGGCATTCTGGATGAGCACGGAGGCATTCGTGTTTTGATAAAAGTTCAGGTTGGCGAGCGTCCCGTTTTGAGCGCCGGAACGGATCACAATGGCGTTGTTGTTCCCCACGAACGACGACGCCGTGATTAACCCAACTTCCGCCTGGTTCTCCACAATGATGCCATAGGCCTGGCCGTACCCAAATCCCTGGCCAATGGTACAGTTGCGAATCACGTTGTTCTGCGTGCCCAGGTCGGTAATGCGCACCCCCGCTCCACCGCTGGTTTGGATGGAAATTTCTCCCGTGCCAAAGGTCGTGCCTTCGTCATCAGATCCGATGAAATTGCGGGCCGCGCCTTGTTCGAACCGGATGCCGTCGCGAGCGCTGTAGACTGAGGAAGAATTGATGAATTGATTGGACACAACGCCTAATCCGGAGAATACAACCCCATCCTGGCGGTTGGCGTTGCAATACACGGAATTGATAATGTTATCATGCGAACCTCCGTCCACGCGGCACCCGTTCAGATTGTGGTCAATAGCGGCCAGGAAATTATCGGCCGACACGAGGACCTGATTTCCGTACGAGCCAGCGGCCAGGTGAACGCCGTTGTTGGTGTTGAATTCGACACTGTGCAGGCGGACCAGGCTGTTGGAAAGGCCCTGCAGCAATACGCCGTCGCCCGAGCAACCCTCGACCGTAAGGGAGATGCTGCCATCGTACCCGGCACCTGCCAGCACGACGCCATTGCCAACCGCGGTGCTTATGAGGCAACCGATCTGATTGTTGGTGACATCCACCCCACCGATTTCCAGGCCATTATGATCTAAATTCAAAGTCGCCGGACCGTACAGGCCGGTGGTGCCATTTTCGAGGCGCATTCCCGCGGCGCCGTTTCGGGCCGTGGTCACGTTGATGGGGAAGCTTGCCGGGGGTCCCTTCACATTTGAAGCGAGGACACCGTACACTCCGTTGCTTAGCGAAAAGACCGCCAAGAGGTTGGCGCCGCAATCGGCTAATACGACACCGCTGCCAGCATTGTTATGGATTCTGGCCGCGACAGACAAACCGCTGGAACTGGGGGTCCCAATAGAATTCATCGCCGCGCCGTTGGTGATCGTCACTCCATTGCGGCCGTTGAGGTAGCATTCGGCAAGGGTGCTGTTCAAGGTGACTCCGGGCCCGTCCATGTAGATGCCATCCAGGCCGTTCTGTGCGATGCCGCCGTTCAGGGTCAGAATCTGGTTCGCCACCGCGCTACCAATCAAGGCGACTCCGTGTCCATCGTTCCCGGACCCCGGTTGTGAGGCAATGCCGATTTCCACCGTAACGGCGTTGCCTTCCGCCCCGCCCGTCAAAGTCACCCCGTTGCCCCAGTTACCCAGACACGAGTTCAGAGTGATGCTGTTAAAACTGCCGCCGTCGATCCGCAAGCCGTCTCCCTGGTTGGTATGAACGTCGATCGTGCCCGTATTGCGCGTTCCCTTAATCGTAAGCGCATCGCCCATCACTCCCTGAAACAAGGGGAAATAAAACGAATTTTCATCTCCCGTGACAATCATCGGCGCCTGAACCGTGCATTGGTTAATGATGTTGCCGCTCCCGGCGATGGTCACGGTATCGTTGAAGGTAACGCCTTGGAAGTTGTTGCTGGCGCCGGTCACAAAAACCGGCCCATTGAAAATCAGCGAGGAAAAGCCTTCGCCGTTTCCCGAGATGATCACGTTGCCGGTGAAAGTTCCGCTCACCACGGAATCAAAATTCATGTTGAAATTAACGTCTTCGCTGACGATCGCGTTTATGCTGATCGCATCATTGAAGTAGCGCCCGACTTCCCATGTGCCCACGCCGTTCACCACGACGTACCCGGGCTGGACAAAATTACTCTCGCCGCTGCCCGGCAAGGCATCCCCATTCGCAAAGGCAATCGCACGCGCAACGGTAATGGGAGAAATGGAGTTAAGAATGATACTCGACCCAAGCTGGTTCGTATTCGGTACGTTCGGCAAGACATCGAATGGCACTTGGTTGGTGCCGGCGGGAGTGCTGATGGTGAGAAACCCGCTTTGCGCCCCGCTGGGAACCACTGCCAACACGGTGCCGTCAGCGAGGATAGAAGCATTCTGCGCGAAGCTACCGCTAAACTGCTCGTACACTATGCTCCCATCGTTGCCCGCCTGGCTGACGGAAAGATTCAGGACCGTGCCCAGCGGAGCGGCCGCCGGCTGGACGGAGTTAATGATGGGTGGTCCGAATACACTGAAAATGGGCCCGGTCACCTGCGCACTGCCACCGGCAGTGAGCTGATGCAGAATTGAAATGGGGCCGGTGGTTGCGCCCAGTGGGACCTTGAGCGTGACATCGCCGCCGTTAAACCCGTTGTTCTGCTTGGTCGTAGCCTCGACCACACTACTCCTGCTCGTAAAAAAGAATTGGTCCGTCGCGCTGAACAGCGAACCTTGCAACCGCACCGAAGTGCCGGCATAAGAGCTGCCGCGAAAATTGGGCGTGGCCGCAAAGCCCTGCAGTGGCGATACGCTCGCCAATTTCGCCTCCGTAGAGACCGTGAACGGCGCAAATCCCTTACGTCCCTGGGTGATGACATACATCGTGTACGGGCCGTCGTGCGTGCTGCCGAGGTAAAGTGGTATCCGCACCGTCAACGTCTGGATCCCCGACGCGTCCGGGCCGTTCACCGCGGTCACTTCGCCATCGAAAATGTCATTATATTGAAAGGACACCTTATCGGTCGAACTGGTGCGACTGAAGGCGTGGAGATTAGTGGAACCCTTAAATTGAATGTTGATTTGCTGGCCGGGCGCGGCATTCGTCGGGGTGACACTGAGAATCTGCAGGTTGAAAGGGTCCCCAACCATGACCAGCGTGGTTTCCAGCGCGGTGGTCCGGCCAAACCCCGAAAGCCTTTCCCCAAATTGCCCCCAAGTAGAGATCTTTTTCAATTTGTCGTTGATGGATACCGCGCTTTCCCCGGCGCTCTTCACCAAATCTCCCATGGCGCCCTTAATCAAATCTTTAGCCGCGTTCTTGATTACGAGTGACTCGACTTGATAGACAGCCAAGGCGAAGTCTTGCCTGGTGCGAATGCCCGGTGCGGCTTTGAGGATCTCTGCTGCGATACTCTGCATCTCCCCGGCCTTTCCGAGAAACTCCTTGGCACTGTCCCCCAGAACTCCACTGGCCAGATCCAGCGCTGCTGCCGCGATGTTTATTGACAGAGCCCGAAGGTAAACATCGGGCATCTCGACAGTCACAAAACCCAGATCCTCCAGCGACAGCACCCCCGGCCCGACTCCGCGCACCAAATACAGGCCATCGCCGCCGGGCAGCACCACTTTGTCCTTCACCAGCTTTGGATCTAATAGCTTTACCATGTACTTCACAAACGTGGACACCAGATTTATGCGGCTTGTGCTCAGGTTAGCGCCAATAGATCGTTCCTTGTAAAAGGCTCCCGTTGTCGGATAGAACTGCGGTGTGAGTTCCGAGGCTTGCGTGAGCGGATCAAAATCCAGGCGGCCGTTTGGAAAAGCCGCATCCACGTTTATATCCTGGTACACGACTAACCGATCCATGGGATTATAGTAACCCTCCTCCACATCTGCGCTCACGGTAAGTCCCTTGGCCGTCACGTCTATCCACCTCGTGCTGCTGTCCTCCAAAGGATAAAAATTGACCGCCGAGGAGCCGGAGGTCCGCGGGAGACGCAGAGTTCCTTTTGCGTCAGGAGGCGGCGCCATTGACGCCACTAGAGCGGTTGCGGCTTCGCTGGAAAGCACTGAGATAACGGCAGCCTCATAGGCGTTGCTCACCGCCGGATCGTTCAGGGGGTCCGTCGTCTGTGTCATCCTGCCAGCCAGTGTTTGGGCCAATGCCTGGACTTGCGCGTTGGATTGAATGATACCCAACAGGCTCGGCCCAAGGTCCGGGTCGCTGCTGAAAAGGAAAGGGCTTTGAAACACCAGCGCGTCGGCCGTCGAGTTCGCGTCCAGGACAATCACCTGGTTTGCGTTAAAAGTCAGGGCGCAAAAGAACAGGTTGCTCGAGGAATTGTTCGTCGAAACGGCAAAGGTGAGGTTTGGAGCGCCCAACCGGACCGGTATGCTGTAGTCCGCCGAGGTGCCTGAAATCAAAACGCCACTCGCATAATTATTTTCGATGGTGAAAGTCGTTGCCGGAATTCCCGCGGGTGGTTGAAAGCGCACGATGGCATTGCTGAGGACCAAGAACGCACCGTCGCTCGTCAGAGTGCCGGCGGCGGAACTCACTGTTACCCGACTGCTCACGGCATTGGTTGGCACCAGCACCACCAGACGCGTCGAGGTTCCGGAAATAACCTTGGCATCCACTCCACCAAACTCGACCACGCTCTGCCCCGCGGGCGGCAGGAACTGGCCAATAATCTGCACCTGCGTGCCTACGCCGCCGTTTTCCGGGGAAAAGCCTAATATCTCGGGGTCCGGCGTGGTTTCCGCGACGCGGTAGTACCTAGTGACGCTGGTGGGGTCAAAAGGATCTTGCACGATATGCAAGCCATTGGTGTCGAAATAGAGATCGATCGGCAGCCAATTAGCCATGTCATACGAGACATCCACGCGATGATAAACGTTTGTGGGCCCCAGCACCTGAAACTGCACCGAGCGATTGATGATCCGGGCAGGGCCAATCTGGAGTGGTTGGGCAGCGAGTTTGGGAGTAGCCAGATAAAGAAAGAGGAATGCCAACGCCGGACTCCCCGAAAGCCAATAGGGTTTCATGATGATGACAAGCTGCGTTACCCCCAGATGAGAGAACCTAAGGCGCTACTGCAGCTGGGAAGCAGGCAAATGCTATTTTAGAAACTGGCCGCCCACAACTCAAATAAGCACGCAATTCCCAGTCTTAAGCAAAAGAGAGTGAAACGAGGAATTTCTGACCGATTGCTTTGGGTTGGCCTGCGGCAAATTCGCCACAGTGGACATAGCGAGTTCGAGTCGCGCCAAGTAACGTATTGACCGAGCACTGAAGCCAATGGCAACCCCGGGTCCGGCTCTTACAGGAGCAGCGGTCGTATCTTCTATATCCGCCCTGGGGGAGAAACCTGCTAGCAAGTGCTTTTCGACCAAGTGGGCTTGCCTCGAAAAAACGGACACAGAAATTGTGCAATTTGTTAGTTAGTTGTTTTGGTTTTCGAAGTCAACGGACGGGCCTGAGCCCCGTGGAGCAATTGAAGAAACTTGTTCCATTCGGAGCGTCTCTCGCCCAGTTCGCCTTGCGTTGGATTCTGGAATTCCCGGCCGTCACCTGTGCTATTCCAGGCTCCAAACGCCCAGCGCAGGTTGCGGACAACATTGCCGCCTCCGATTTGCCGCCGCTGCCCAAGGCTTC
>JANXQE010000588.1 GCA_025356925.1 Limisphaerales bacterium
TCGGTTTTGCCTACCCCTGCAAAGACACACTTGCCAGGAGCACCGCCCGCGGCCAAAACGCGTTGCAACTCGCCACCGCTGACGATGTCGAAACCGCTACCCTGTCGGGCGAGCGTGCGCAATACCGACAAATTGGAGTTGGACTTGGTCGCGAAGCAAATCAAGTGGTCAACCGGGCTCATGGCGAGGTCGAGCTTTTGAAAATGCTTGGTCAAAGTGTTCTGTGAGTAAACGTAAAGCGGTGTGCCGAACTTTTGAACCAGACCTTCAAGGGCGACGCCTTCACAATAGAGTCGCTGTTTGACGTAGTGGAAATCGTGCATAAAAGGTTTCAACAAAAAACCCGCCAGATTGAGTGAACCTGGCGGGTCAGGGGATGTAATCAGTCAGGGGGCAGCCAGGATTTTCGCGCGCTCGGTTTGGTATTGCTCGGGCGTGACCTGGTCGGCCTTATACCGTTGGAGCAGTTCGCGAAGCTGTTGCTGTTTCTCGGAGGAGATGGGCAGCGGCGGTCCTTCCAAAGGCGGGAAATTGAAGGCCGTGGAATTGCCGGCGCTGGACGCGGCGTCGGCGTAATTGATTGATTCCGTTCGTTGGCGCACCGCTTCGCGCGCTTTGGCGATCGCTGCCGGATCGGCTTTGGGACCCGGCCCAACATCATCAGTGATCGCTTGGCGCACCGCTTCGCGCGCTTTGGCAATGGCGTCCGAGTCAGCCGGTTGCGCAGCCACGGCCGTAGGGGCGGCCACCGGCGGCGAGCTGACCGTTGCCTGAAACGACGCGGCCGGCGCCGGCGCCGGAACGGGAGCAGGGACCGCCGCCGCGGCCGGAATGGCAGCGACCGGCGGCGGAACGATTACGACCGGCGGGGTCGTTGGGTTTTCCTCGATCTTTTGACGCACCGCGTCACGGGCCTTAGCGATCGCTTCCGGGTCGGCCCGCTGCAAAGCCGGTGCGGGTGGCGGAACCGGGGCATCGGGGGTGACGATGACTGCAACTGGCGGCGCCACACGCACCGGCACGGGCACCGGGCTCGCGACGGGGACGGCGGTCGCCACAGGTTGCGGGGCAGTTGGTGCGGCCGACGCAGGTGCCGGGGCAACGGGCGGGGCCTCCTGCAGTTTTTGGTGAAGCGCCTCGCGCGCTTTGGCAACCGAGTCTGAATCCGCCCGCGGGACCGCAGGTTGGGTAGCAGGAACCGGCGCGGGAGTTGGTGAGGGACTTTCTTCCAACTTTTGGCGCAAAGCGTCACGGGCCTTAATTTGCGCGGGAGTATCGTTTCCGCGAACGGCAATGGTGGTCGCGCAGGCGGCGGCACAGGCGACCAGGAAGCGTCTCGAAATCTGCATATCTGCCTTTTACGTCAAACTGAGGACGGATGCAACACGTTAATGCTTTTCGCCCGGGGCGGGAAATAAGCCAGCCCACCGGCTCGGCCATGGGTAGTAGAGCACCGAACGCCAAAGGATGCCCTTCACCTCGTCCCGAGTCACCTTGAGCCGGTGGTCGGGGTTCAGGACGCTGCCGGTGCGGAGCAACCCCACTGTTCGCCGGCCGATCAGCAGTGGCCAGGCACAGGCGAGCCGCACGCGCATGCTTCGCCGCGGCAGCCTATTAGTATAAGCCCAGCCCGCCGTCAGGTGCGCTTCCGCGCGGTCGAGGCCGGCGTCGTAAAGAGGGCGCACGAGTGGCTCGTTGGAAGCTTTTAGCAGGTCGCGCGGCTCCAGGCCAAGGGCGTGAAGTTGTTCGGATGGAAAATAACATCGACCCTGGCGGAGATCCGCCGGCACGTCCCGAAGGATGTTTACCAACTGCAGGCCTTTGCCAAACCGAACCCCGTTGGCCAGCATAAAAGCGTCATCGAGATCGGCTGATGGGAACAGGTGCGCGCGGCACATCCTGGTCCAAAACTCGCCCACACAGCCCGCCACGCGATAGGTGTAGTCATCCAACTCCTCAGCGGTCCGAAGGGCAACGATATTGGTGGCGGAAGCACTCGCGAAGCGACGCAGGTCCAACTCCTGACCGCTGATGATGGTTTGCAGAACCGCAACCACCAATTGCTGATCAGGCACCGATAAAGCGTGAAGCAGGTCCAGGCTGCGTTCGCACCTCTCAAGCAGCGACCGTTCCGCTGCGGAACCCTGGTGGCGCACTATTTCCCCGAACGCGAATGCGCCGTTGTGCGCCCCTGCGATGCGCCCCCGCAAGGATTGCAAAGCGGCGAGGCGCTGTTCCAGGGGGACCAATTCCGTGTCGGCAATCGTATCCGTGGTGCGGGCCAGCAAATAAGCAAGGCCGATTTGCCCGCGAATCGCGGAGGGCAGCACCCGTAACGTCAGATAAAAGGATCGCGAGACGTCGCGCAGCAACGACGTCAGCATTTGATTCGACCCGTATTGCATTTGACCTGTCATCCGGTCCTGCAGGACTGCCTCTGCGAGCGCCCGGCATTCCTACTGGTGCTAAAAAATTCTAGCCCGGCCGATTAAAATTTGCGCTACCAGCAAACGGCCCGTGCGGGGCGCGCAGGTTCCGAGCCTCATCCCCCCTGCTTTAGCCGTTTGCCCCATCTGGCCAGTTGCGTCCTGACTTCAGCGGTGCCAGGCGCGCCGACGACTTTGCGGCGCGCCAGAGATTGCTTGAGGTCGAAAGTCTTGAGCGCGTCAGCAGCGAAGGATTTTTCGACCGACTGCAATTGCTGCAAGGAAAGCTGGTTGAGTTGTTGACCCAATCGCTCGGCCAGTGCGACTAGCGCGCCGACGGCATGATGTGCCTGGCGGAAAGGCATTCCCTTGAGAACCAGATAATCGGCCAGGTCGGTTGCGAGCAGAGCGGAGTCCCCGGCGGCTGCCTGACAAACCTCGCGATTGGCGCTCATGCCCGCGAGCATGGCCGCGCACAATCGAACCGTTGCCCGCACGGTGTCAACGGAATCAAACAATCGTTCTTTGTCCTCCTGCAGATCGCGATTGTAAGTCATCGGCAATCCCTTCAGCAGTGTGAGGAGAGCGACCAGGTTGCCAATCACACGAGCGCTCTTGCCGCGCATGAGCTCAGCGATGTCCGGGTTTTTTTTCTGTGGCATCAGGGAGGAGCCCGTGGTGTAGGCGTCGGCAATGCGGATAAAACTAAATTCGCTGCTGGCCCACAGGATGATGTCCTCGCCGAAGCGTGAGAGATGGACCGAAAGAAGAGCGGCGGCGCCGCAAAACTCGATCGCAAAGTCTCGATCACTCACCGCGTCCATCGAGTTTTGCGACACTCTTGGGCGACCGCGGTCATCGACAAATCCCAGCAACCGGGCGGTCAGGTTACGGTCAAGCGGCAGGGTCGATCCGGCGAGTGCGCCACTGCCGAGCGGGCAAACATTGAGCCGCTCGCGGCACTGCTGGAGGCGCTCGCGATCACGCTCGATCATCTCGACGTAGGCCAGCAGGTGGTGGGCGAGATACACCGGTTGCGCGCGTTGGAGATGGGTGTAGCCAGGGATGACCACCTTCTTTTCGCGCTCCGCAAATTGGACCAAAGCCATTTGGAGCGAGCTCAAATCCGAGAGCAGCTCGTCACATTGGCCGCGCAACCACAAGCGCATATCAAGCGCGACCTGGTCATTGCGCGAGCGACCGGTGTGAAGCTTAGCTCCAGCAGGAACGCGGCGTGTCAACTCGGCTTCGATGTTCATGTGAACGTCCTCGAGCTCGAGTTTCCACCGGAACTTTCCCGAAGCGATCTCCGCGCTGATGGCGTCAAGACCGCGGAGGATGGCGCGCAGTTCCGCGCCGTTGAGCACGCCGATTTTGCGCAGCATAGTCGCATGGGCGCGGGAGCCCATAATGTCGTGGGGCCAAAGCCGCCAGTCGAACGAGATGGATTCCGTAAACCGCGCGACGTCCGCCGCCGGACCGCCGGCGAACCGCCCGCTACGAGAGACTGGAGAGGCTGATTCTGTGCGCTTCAAACCGCGGCGAATGTGGCCGGAAATCTCCTGAAAGTCACTGAGAAAGAGGCGGGTAGAGAGCGGCGCGACGTTTACGCCGCTGAGGGGTTCTCCACGAATGAGGTAGGAAAGGGAGAGGCCGCTTGAACCCGCCACCTCGAAGCGGCATATATGCCGCGCGCCGTGGCCCCGATCATCCAGGCGCTTTTTTGGTTGTCGTTCGGGGTAGTGTGTGGAATGGTTTAGGTGAGAGATGAGTGAGTTTAAGTTTGCGTGTCCGTTCTGTGGGCAGCATATCAACGCCGACGCCAGCGCAAGCGGCAAACAGTTAGAATGTCCGACTTGCTTCCAGCGAATAGTTGCACCTCAAGCCCCGGTTGGGGGCGATCCCAAACTGATTCTTTCAGCTTCGAAGCTATCGAGCGCGCGGTCAACGCCGTTCGGAACGGACTCTGACCTGGCGGCAGGCAAAGGGCGATCCCGAAGTCTGAAGGCCTCGCTGACCCCCGTTGTATTACTGGCCGGAACTGCGGGAATAGCCTTTGTTCTCTGGCATAATGAGCTGACGAGTTTGGCAAACGGTCTCGCTGAGCGTGCGACCGGGCCGGCGCCGATTGAGAAAGCGCCAAACGCCTTCCAGTCGCCTCATCCGATTCCAACCGGCGTGAGCTGGAGCTTGAATCTGACCAACGCGCCAATGCCGAATGGCCAGGTGGTCGGCAGCATTCACGGTCAGGGCTTTTTGTGCGAACGCGCGACTTTGAAAGCGGGCCGGCTATCTTTGCGGCAAGGCTTGGCCACCCCGCCGGACCTGGGGATCACTGTTTCATTGGGTGTCCGGTCACCAGAGGATCTGAGCGGCAAGATGGTGATCGTAACGCCGAACGCCCCGCTGCCTGGGCCCCGTGTGGTGCTTCGGTGGAGAGATGACCAACAAGAACCGGTCACCGAGCACGTCCATGCGGGCTACGCCATGAAACTGATCTTCGGGGCGATCGCCAATGATCGGATCCGCGGCCGGATCTTTATCGCCCTGCCCGACGAGCAAAAGAGCTTTGCGGCAGGAACATTCGATGCCGAGATAGTTAAATCGCCGCAGCCTCTGGCCGGAAAGTGACCGGTCCGTGTCGGACTGCGGGCGGTCAGCGAGCTGAGCCCGAAACCTTGCTCTGGGACCATCTCTCGAAGGGGCTGGTATGCCTGGGTCGGAAAACATTCTTGTCGCAGCAATGCCCGACCTCACGTACGCGGGTTTGAACGCGGCTGCGGATTGGAAAATCCGCGCGCTGATTCGATGTTATTGAAACACCCCAGCTATGGTAATAACAGATTATTTTCTTGCACAATTGACCCAGTTGCGGTGATGTAGACTTATGAAGAGAGGATTTTTACCCGAGGTTGCACTGATGGCCGTCATGGTCATTTCTCTTTCGCCGGCCAGAATCACCGCGGATCCATTTCCGGTCTCGCTCAAGCCAAGCGGTCCAACGGTCGAACTCTCCTGGCCGACTGTCATTTCGAATGGCGGGCAAGGCCAGGTGCTGCCGGAATATGCAGTCCAATTCAGCACCAACCTGCAAAATTGGAAGCCGATTGGCGGTAAGGTCCGAGGCATTGGCGGGCTCTCGGGTCCCTCCTTAAGCCTCTTTCTCGACCAGCAACCAGGTCCAATTTTTTATCGAGTCGTTGCCGACCCCGCCTCTCCGGTTGTCAACGAAACCGGAAATGGCGGTGCCGAGCTGTTTGGGTATAACAGCCTGTTCTCAACCAAGCTAAGCCAGATCGGGCTGCTATCGGTCCAGGATTTCGCGACCAACTCGGGCGACATCTCTTATTTGCCCCAACTTACCTGGGATCCGACCACGGCGCAGTTCTGGACGAATTTTAATTCCACCAACACCTTCTACGATTCGATATCGTTTATGTCGAAGATTCCCTACAACTTCCTGCTCGATTCGAACGAATTTGGGTTGTTCCGGACGAACGGGTTCGTGGTGAGCGAAAGGCTGGGGTCCGCCTCCTTTGGTGATTCTTATTACCGGGTTTTCAACGCGGATCTGCCTGTGTTTGTGACTGCCGATTCGGTGCTCCATGCCTGGCATCGCTCCTACCAGTCAATGTTATCGGAGTTGGAAGAGCTGCAGATCTCCACTCTGCTCGATCGGGTCATCAGCAATATGTCCGCGCAGCTTCCACAAACGTGGCAACAATACGGCCAGGGCCCGTTGGGCAATAGTATCTTGGACGCCGACTATTTCCTGACAGTAACCCGCAGTCTCTGGGCCGCGCAGCAAGTGGCGAGCGCTTTAGGAGATCCGGATGTAAACCAACAAGTCGCCCTGACGCTCAGCGCAATCAATAGTCAATCCCTGGTTGGCGGGTTCCCCATCTTCGGCTCAACCCGGGGCATGGATTTCTCACAATTCATTGTGCGCGGCCATTATACTGAATCGGACCGATTGAGCCGTTATTTCCGCACGATGATGTGGTGCGGCCGCACGGATCTGCGTTTGGTCACTTTTCCGCCTAACAAGGAGGACGACATTCGGCAGTTGGGCACTGCCGTCGTGATGAATCACCTCCTCAATCGGTCCGGTCAGTTCCAAAACTGGTCGGCGATCGAGCAAATCACCCGCGCGTTTGTTGGTGTGACTGATTCGATGACCTTTGCGCAGTTGGGCGACTTGCTCAAATCCGCAAACATTTACTCTCCCTCGGATGTGCCGGATTTGCTCACTTTGACAAACCTCCAGACTCGCCTGCTGACGGGTGAACTCGGTGCCCAGAGTATTCACAGCGACTTCATCTATTCGCCGGCGGGACCTGAGCAGGTCAAAATGGCCCGGTCTTTTACCGTCTGCGGCCAGAAGTTCATTATGGACAGTTGGGCGTTCTCGCAAGTGGTCGTTGATCGAGTGCTCTGGACGCCGGATTACGGCACGAACATCATTGACGGCAAAGTCATGCGCCGCAAACCGAGTTGCCTGGACGTGGCCTTTTCGGTGCTCGGCAACGACCAAACCGTTCCGGAGCTGCTGACGCGAATGTTGAACGATAACGGCGTGCCGTTTCGCGATGGTCCGCATCTGCCTTATCAGCACAACCTACTTGCGGTCCGAAAAGTCGTCGACGACCTGAATCCTGAAATTTGGACCAATGACATTTACACCGCTTGGCTCGGCGTGCTGCGCACGCTCTCGGCGCCAACCACTGATTCGACTTTTCCCGAGTCCATGCGCACAAAAGGCTGGGCGATGAAAACGCTTAACACTCAGCTCGCCTCCTGGACTGAACTGCGCCATGACACCGTGCTTTACGGCAAGCAGTCGTACACCGAACCGATTCTTTGCGGTTATCCAGCAGGATTCGTAGAGCCTCGACCGGAATTCTGGCAACAGATGAAGACGCTCGCTCAGGTAACGGCAAAAGCCTTAGCTGAACTACCGCTGTCCGGCCAGGTGACGGTGCCCGGCCGTGCCAGGTTCGGCCAACTCCCTCCGATGACAATTGATCTCGCTATGCTTCAGTCTTTCGAAGTTTCGTTT
>JANXQE010000589.1 GCA_025356925.1 Limisphaerales bacterium
GTCCTGGCGGTGAAGCCGGGTCAGGTACGCGAAGTTTTGTCGCAGATTCGAAGCGCCTTTACGGCCGATCATCTGTTGATCTCCATTGCCGCGGGTTTACTCTAATCGAGTTGCTAGTTGTGATCGCGATTATCGCGATCCTGGCGGCAATGATGCTCCCGGCACTAGGTAGGGCTAAAACCCGGGCCCAAGGCACCGGTTGCATGAACAATTCAAAGCAACTCATGATGGCTTGGAGGATGTACGCGGAGGACAATCGTGACGCGTTGCCCTTCGCCTACGGGACGGTGGCAGCGGCAAAGCCATTTGTTTGGATTCCTTCTGGACCACCCTACGATTTGGACGCAACTCCGGGTAATGAACGGACACAGGGCAATTGGGATTACGACGCGACCATCCGCAAGAGCCCGATCTGGATTTATTGCGGAAACTCTGTCGGCATCTGGCATTGCCCCGCCGACACGAGCTTTGGAATTAATCCTCAAGGCCAGCGCGTGCCGCGGACGCGCAGCATGTCGATGAGCAATTGGGTCGGAGGCAATGGCGACACACCCCCGCTTTATAAGGGCTTTTGGGGCGCCGCTGGCAACTGGGTAGTCTTCACCAAGCTCACAGCCATGATTCGTCCGGGGCCATCCATGACCTTCGTGTTTCTTGATGAACGGCAGGACAGCATCAACGACGGCTATTTCGTCACCGAAATGGACGGGTACCCGAGTCTAGCCTCAACCAAGATTGTAGACTATCCAGCCAGCTATCACAACGGCGCTGCTGGCTTCGCCTTCGGCGATGGGCACTCGGAGGTCCATAAATGGAGGGACGGCCGAACCACGCCGCCATTGAAATCAGCATTGCAGCTTAACGTCGCAAGCCCAAACAACCTCGACGCTTTCTGGATGCAGGACCATTCGACACGGCAGTAAGCGGGAAGGCCGGCGCGCGGACTTTCCAGTCCAGTGCCCCTAGAATTTGCGGCCTGAAGTTCACGTGCAGAACCGGTTTTTTGTCCTGTTCCGTAGGTTCATGCTAAGCCCACCCATCAATGGGTGGGCTATTTTCGCCTGTCCCTACGGGACCGGACAAAAAACCGGTTCTGCCCGAGACGTGTCCCTTCGCCCGCTGCCTCGCAGCGCTCAACGTTTGGGCATCACCTGACCAGATGATTCCTCGACCCGGATTTCCTTCGCGCCTGGAGGAACGAGGCTGGTCGTGGTTTTGCCCCCCGGCCAGCGAATCCAAATCTCGAGCGGCGGTTCCGGCGTCCCCAGCACTTGCACAGCACTTTCTTGCGACCAGTAGCCGCTGCCCGCGTGAACTTCGCGTCCTGGACCCATACCTCCGCTGAACCTGAGACGCATCACGGCTCCGATACCCGCTTTGTTGCCTTCGGGTCCCTCCAACCTCACCCGCAAGCCGGGTCTCGCCCGTTCGTTGTGGTACAGCTTTGTTTCGGCGCCGTTCTGCGTCACGGCTAGGTCGACTCGCCCATCCCCATCGTAGTCGCTCAGAGCTGCACCTCGCTGTTCTCCGTAAACCTTGATTCCAGATTCCTGACCTGGAACCGCCCGCAGACCTCCTCGACCGTCTCCTCGGAGCCAAAGCCCACGGCCTCCATCCAGACGATCGTCCTCCGGCCGAACGGCGAAGAAATTCTGGCTCACGAAAACATCCTCGTGCCCATCTCCGTCCATGTCCCCGACCGCCAACCCGAACACCGGGGCCCATTGGGCCTCCCGCGGCATTGCCACCGCGTCAAAGTGGTCGCCGCGGTTGAAGAAGACCATTGACGTAAGGGTCGTTGCCTCCAGCTTCTGGGCTTTGGAAAAACGCTCACCCAAAATCTGTCGGATATTAGCACCCGAGTAGTCATGGTGCGTGGGCCAGGCGCCCCTGACCCAAGGCATTCCTTCGGCCACGGCGTCCATGTCACGCCAGGGCACAACCTGGCCTATACGAGCATCGGGATAGGCCTCCAGGATACCGACCTGGCCGTCCGCGTTAAAGTCGCCATAATAAAGCAGCCATGGCCCTGCGGGAGCGAGATTGTAATAGCTGTTCAGACCCCAGTTTCCCACGACGATATCCGGACGGCCGTCACCATCCAAATCGCCCGTCGTTACGCTCGTCCATAACCCGGTGTATTTTTGCAGCCCGAGCGCGCCCGTGGCTTCTTTG
>JANXQE010000610.1 GCA_025356925.1 Limisphaerales bacterium
AATAGTAATTACAGAAGCGCGACGTTTGCAATTAGTTATGTCTATTATGCGCCTGATCGTTGAGCTTTGAACGTCGCAACTTTATTTCGTTTCACCTTTAAAACATTGCAGTTAGCGACGATAAAAAGTTGAACCCGACGCTGATTCGCCACAAGTTGGCTCCATGCTTTTGGAAAATGACACTCAAGCCAGGCGATTAACCAGTATTGAGGAGCTTTCAGCGCGCGAGGATTTCTATCGGACTGCCCTGGAGAGCCTATCCGAAGGTGTGATGATCCTGGATGGCGACTGCCGGATAATCTATGCGAATCAGCTCGTGTCCGAAATCACGGGTTATTCGGCTGAAGAATTGCTTGGGCAATCGCCGCAACTTCTGCGTGCCAATCCGACGGACGACGGGTGTCCGAAAAGCAAGGAGGCTGGCGACGAACCCAGATGCTTCGAGTTTGAGATGAAGCGAAAGGATGGCCGGGTCCAATGGATGAACATCAAGTCGACGCCATACCGCGATGGTGCCGGAAAAGTGGTCGGCCGGGTTGTGGCGGTCAGCAGCATCGCAAAACAGAAAAGCCTCGAGCTCGAGAATGAATTTCTGCAGGACGACCTCCGCGCCAATTTCGGCAATATCATTGGCCAGAGCGGTGCTCTCCAGAAAGTTCTCGCGCAGATCTCGACCGTTGCGCCGACCGAAGCGAACGTGCTCATTTTAGGAGAATCAGGAACCGGCAAGGAATTGGTTGCGCGCGCGATTCACGATTTAAGTTCCCGAAGAGGCCGCCCGCTCGTGCGAGTGAATTGCGCTTCCATCCCGAAGGAATTGTTCGAGAGCGAGTTTTTTGGCCACGTGAGAGGCGCGTTCACCGGTGCGGTCAAGGATCGCACGGGCCGTTTTGAATTGGCGGACGGCGGGACTTTGTTTCTGGACGAGATTGGCGAGATCCCGCTCGACCTCCAAAGCAAACTGTTGCGCGTGCTTCAGGAAGGGCAGTTCGAACGAGTTGGCGACGAGCGCACCCGCACGGTCAAGGTGCGGCTGATCACTGCGACCAACCGGGACCTGCTGGCCGAGGCCAAGAACGGGCGCTTTCGCCTGGACCTTTATTATCGGCTGAGCGTTTTCCCAATCGAAGTGCCCCCGCTGCGCGAGCGCCTGGAAGACATGGGCGAATTGGCCGAGTATTTCGTGAAGCAATCGGCTCGACGGCTGGGTGTTCCGCGGCCGCGGCTGACCCGGCTGCACGTGCAGGAATTGCAGGCCTACGATTGGCCCGGAAACGTGCGCGAGCTCCAGAATGTCGTCGAGCGTGCCGTCATTCTTGCGCGAGGAGGGAAACTGGCTTTCGACCTGCCCCGGCGCTCAGTCAGAGAAAATCCGATGCCGCCGCCACCTGGGCCTGTGCTCGAGTCGAGCGAGGCGCTTTCGTTTGATGAACTCATCGTCCGTGAACGTGAGATCGTCGTGCGAGCTCTGCAGCGGACCGGGTGGAAAATCTATGGAGAGGATGGCGCCGCGGCCCTGTTGAAAGTCAAACCCACCACTTTGGTCTCGAAAATCAAACGTCTGAATATCCGAAAAGAATCGGCTCCAGCTAAATAATCGCATTTCGCAACCCCGCCTCCGCCGTTATGCTCCGGTCGCATGCCAGACGGCAAAATTTTTCACATGACTCCGGAAGAATTCCGGAAACGGGGCCACGAGGTCGTCGATTGGATCACCGAATATCAGAAACGGGTGGAAAGTCTCCCGGTGCTGTCAACCGCGAAACCTGGCCAGATTCGTTCCTCACTGCCGGCTAACCCACCAGTCCAGGGTGAACCCTTCAGCACGATCCTGGCAGATGTCGAGCGGCTGATCATGCCCGGGATCACTCATTGGCAATCGCCAAACTTCTTCGCGTACTTCCCGGCCAATGCGTCGGGCCCGTCCATCCTCGGAGAGTTACTTTCCGCGGGCCTTGGCGTGCAAGGAATGCTGTGGGCGACCAGCCCTGCCTGCACTGAGCTGGAGACACACGTCCTGGACTGGATGGCGGATATGACAGGTTTGCCCGCGCGATTCAAATCCGGCGGGGCAGGGGGTGGAGTGATTCAAGACAGCGCTTCGAGCGCGGTGTTATGCGCGTTGCTGGCTGCTCGGGAGCGGGCCACCGGGTTTCAAACCAACGAAGCCGGCTGTAACCGGACGCTCGTTGCTTACACCTCGCCGCACGCGCATTCGTCCGTTGAGAAAGCGGTCAAAGTCGCCGGGATTGGCCGCCAGCAACTCAGGTTCGTCGAGGCAGACCGGACCGGCGCGATGCGTTCCGAGATCCTGGCACAGCTCATCCAGGTGGATCGCCGAGACGGCCTCGAGCCGTTCTTTGTGTCAGCTACCCTCGGAACGACCTCCTCCAACGGGTTTGATCCTTTGCCTCAGATCGCTCAGATTTGCCGCGAGGATGGATTATGGCTCCACGTTGATGGCGCGATGAGTGGTTCGGCCGCGGTGTGTCCGGAGTTTCGGCACTTGCAGGACGGAGTTGAGCTGGCGGATTCCTATGCTTTTAATCCGCATAAATGGATGTTCACCAATTTCGATTGCGACTGTTTTTATGTGGCCGACCGGGCGACTCTCATCAAGACCCTCAGCGTTCTGCCAGAATACCTGCGCAACCAGGCCAGCGAATCCGGTGCGGTCATTGACTACCGGGACTGGCAGGTTCCGCTGGGGCGGAGGTTTCGCGCGCTCAAGTTATGGTTTGTGATTCGCCATTACGGCGTGGAAGGGTTGCGCCACCACATCCGGCGCCACGTCGAGTTGGGGCAACAATTCGCCGGCTGGGTTAAGTCTTCAGCCGACTTCGAGCTCGTGGCGCCGGCGCCTCTGAACCTCGTGTGTTTTGCGCACCACGCGGGCGATGAGTTCAATCGCCAGTTGCTCGGAAGCCTGAACCAAACCGGAAAGGTTTATCTGACACACACCATTTTGAACGGCCGGTTCGCTCTACGGTTTTGTGTCGGCCAGACCAACACCGAGGAAATTCACGTGCGCAACGCCTGGGATCTGATCCAGGAGACCGCGGGTCACCAATTGCGGCATTCGCGCGAAAAGTGACTAACTCGGAGCGGTTTTATCGGTTGCGAAGGCAAACGTGCGGGTATCCCACCTGGGATGGTGCTCAGAACCGATAATCAAAGGCCGCGCTGATGGCCTGGGTTCTTGGGTGGCCCATGCGCATCGTGTCGGTGGCCGTTCCTGAAGTGAAATCAGCCTGCCAACTGGCCGCATCCGCGGCGAAATAGCGGTATTCGATACTCAGCCCCATTCGTTCATTGAGTTTGTAACGCAGCCCCACAAATGCCTGGTACGCGAAAACCGTGTCGTTGATGCTCCCGTGGAAGGAGGTGCCGCCGATGTCGACTCGGCCGACGTCGATGATCGCTTCTGAGAAGCCAACCCCGGCTCCAATGTAGGGGGTTAGCGGCGAAGAATTGGGATACTGCAGCTTGCCATTCACCAGGAAGGGTACGTTGGCAAACCACGCGTCATGGACCCGATCCGCACCGTTGATCGAATCGATTCGGTTTTCCAGGAACCCGAGTTCGGCCTCCCCGGCGAACCAATCCGTGAATTGATACCCACCGGTGATGCCTGCCCGGAATCCGGGATCGAATTTGACTTTGGTGCCAGGCGCCACCGGTCCGAAGAACTCGTTTAAATCCGCATTTTGCGTAATGGTTCCTCCGGCGTCCGCCTTCACATAGAATCCGGCGGCCTGGCTGACCGCCGGCAGAATAACAACGGAGATCGCTGCGCTGCAGATCAGGGCTTTAGTAGATGCATTCACGGGCTTTTTCTTATGTCTTCTGGTGTGGTTTTGTGGTATGAACCTTGGGCTTCGGATTAAGCCTTTTGCGTTGGGTTGTCAATGGGCTTTGTACCGGGGTAAGGTGTTGGGTGCTTAGCGAGGCCTCGATGGGCGGGCTTCGAGGCCAAGCATGCATATTGAACTTTGAAATCCGCGGCCGAGACTCTAGGTTAAGGTAATGTTTCGTCCGTGCATCGATCTTCATGAAGGCAAGGTGAAACAAATCGTGGGTGGCACGCTGGAACGCGGAGCGGCCAACCTGCGCACCAATTTTGTCGCCGACCACCCGGCTTCGTGGTACGCCGAGCTTTATAAGCGCGACGGCCTGGGCGGCGGCCACATGATCCTGCTGGGAACGGGTAACGAAGCACAGGCGCGCAGCGCCTTGCAGGCTTTCCCCGGGGGCCTGCAATTGGGTGGCGGAGTCACGCTGGATAATGCCTCCGGGTGGCTCAGCGCCGGGGCCTCCCACGTCATCGTGACCTCGTGGGTGTTCCACGGCGGCCAACTCGACTGGGACCGGCTCAAGAACCTGGTCAATCGTGTCGGGCGCGGGCGTTTGGTGCTGGATCTAAGCTGCCGTCGGCGGGACGGCAAATATTTCGTGGTGACGGATCGCTGGCAAACCTTCACCGAGGTGGTCGTGAACGAGGAGAACCTGGAAAAGCTGTCGGGCTGGTGCGCGGAGTTCCTCGTTCACGGGGTGGATGTCGAAGGCTTGTGCGGCGGCATCGATGAAGACCTCGTCCGGAAGCTTGGCGATTGGTGCACGATTCCTTGCACCTACGCCGGAGGAGCGACTTCCCTCGAGGATCTTGAACGTGTGACCCGGCTCAGCAGGGGGCGGGTTGATCTGACGATCGGCTCGGCGTTGGACATTTTCGGCGGCACCGGAGTGCGGTACGAAGACGCGGTCTCGTTCAATCGGAAGGTGCTCTCCTCGGAACGAGCGGCAAGCTAAGTCATGAACATTCACCGTTGGCTACACCGACATTCCCTCAAGCTGTTGGCCATTCGCGACACTCCCGAAGCAATTGCAGGCGGAGTTGCGATCGGCATTTTCTTCGGCTTTACGCCCTTGTTCGGTCTGAAGACGCTGTCGGCGATCTTTTTCGCGTGGCTAACCCGCAGCAACATTTTGGCGGCGGTGATCACCGGGACGCTGCATGACGTCATCTTACCTTTTATGCCGATGATCTACCGCTGGGAATACAGCGTCGGTTACTGGCTGCTGAGTCATCCGCATCACTGGCCGCCGCCGCTCGCTCACATCCGCTGGGAAAATGCGGCCTGGCGGCACTGGACCACTTTCTTTTCCGTGGGTAAACCGCTGCTGGTGGGTGGCTGTGTCCTCGCCGCGCCCGTCTCGGTGGTTTGCTACTTCATTAGCCGCGGCATTGTAGCGCGGCATCAACGAAAGAAGCAGGCGCACAGCCTGCCACCAGAGCCCGAAGAGGCGAACCCAAGCTGAGGAGCGGCGGATGAACGGGGGGTAATCGCGGGCTCCCGCGACGGATGGGACTGCGGGACCAGTCAGAAGAATGGTCGCCCGTTAACGCCCTAGTGTGCCTCAGCGGCGCGCAGGCGGCGAGTCCCAGTGGCCGAATCGGTCTTCAGGTATGGCCGCATTCTCCGGATAAACCAGGTAAACGGTGTTTCGGGAGCAGGCCCAGGCATCGATCAGGTTTTGGCGAGGAAAGACTTTGCGCACGTGTTCCGTGGTGCCGGGGTCGTTGATGATGGGGTTGCCATCTTTAGTGAAGCCGACGCACGCGACAATGTGACCATTGGGGCCCGGGCCTTTGGCTCGGAGGCGGTCGTAATCGACTGATAGGCCGACCGGAATGTCCCGGGCAATCCAGGCTTCAAGTTCGGCAACATCGCTCAACCTCGTAACGTAGGCGCGCAAGCCCGGAAAGGCGCCGGCGTAGGCCATATTAAAGGGCCAGTTGCCCGTTCCCTGCCATTGGGAATCGTAGATGGCAGAGGCGATTTCGGGCACTGGGCGATCCAGGTCGGGACGTTTCAAGGTTTCGGCCCAATAACCCAGGAGCATGGAGACCGTGGTGGGACTGCAAAGGGTTTTGCCGTTGGGATAGATCATCTGCGTGCGTTCCGGCACCGGGATGAGCTTGTCCCAGGCCGCGCGGTTAGGCGGCAGTTGCGGCGGTGAGACGTTCGTATCGGTCAACGAGATGCCGAGAAACCTGAGCGCAGGCCCCCCGGTTTCAGCCCCTCCAGAGGTGATTCGAATTTGCAGCCGCCTGGCCGGGCGGTGAAGGACCAGGACGTCGGTAGCGACCGCCCCATCTGCATCGTTCTGATCTGGCACACTCCGACGCGGGTATCGGGCGGGATTCGTCGACCAAAGTCCAAGAGTATAGAATTTACTGGCACTCCGCGGGTAAAGCGCCCTCGCCTCAACGACCAGGTAAGAGTTTTGAGCCGAGGCCGCATTCCAGGAGACCACCCCTTCATTGAAATCAATGCGAGTGTTGATCTCCGGGGAGGTGAAAATCGTTTCGCCCGGGTGTGTGCCCGGCGTTTTTGCAAAGGCATCGAACGAATCGAAGCCGACGAATTGGCGACCTCGGGTGTCAGGACCAGCGTCGGACGGTTGCGCCGCTAGAGTCCGGATGGCGAGCGACAGTAAGAGCAGCTGTGGACGGAGCTTCACGGAAACGCCCTGACCCTGACAACTCCCGGCACAATTGACCGCTTTGGTCCCTTCATAGCTGCCGTATTTGTGTGGTGGCCGATAAGCATTAGTCGAGCAAAGAAATTACGCGTCAAATCGCTTTTCGCGCGCCGCCCTGTACGTGACTCTACGCGGGTAACGCCGTTCCCGCGAAGGTAAGGTTTCAAGAAGTGCGGTTGCCAGCGGTAAAAATCACCCAGATCAGCGAGTTCACGCCAGCGGCCTGGGCCCAAGCCAAAGTGAAGGGGAATCTGTCCGCGGTGGCCGCTTGAGCAAGTTGGCAGCCGCGTAAACCTGGCCTCCCGTTTTC
>JANXQE010000646.1 GCA_025356925.1 Limisphaerales bacterium
TTACCCAACTCCTGGGAGCCGCGCCTCAAGCCGGGGCTGCCGCACCGGGTAAGAGGAGGAAACTGAGCGCACAGGGACTTGCCAACATTCGCGCCGGCGCTCTGAAACGATGGGGCAAACTCAAAGGCGCGAGTGGGGCAGGCGAACCAGTGCTTAAGCCCAAACGCAGGATGTCTGCGGCTGGCAAAAGGAGGTTGGTGGCGAGCATGAAGGCCAGGTGGGCGGCAGTCAAAAAGGCCGGGAAAACCAGTCTCTCCTGACGGCGCCGCTGGACAGGCTACCGAT
The DNA here is from genome assembly GCA_025356925.1 of Limisphaerales bacterium. Taxonomy (GTDB): domain Bacteria; phylum Verrucomicrobiota; class Verrucomicrobiia; order Limisphaerales; family UBA8199; genus JANXQE01. The sequence goes on from JANXQE010000646.1 coordinate 286, forward strand.
GTGCGCGCGGCGCGTAGCGCGGATTCTTAATCTGCCGTATCGCAGGCTTGCGGTTTGCCGATCGTCCGATGGCGAACGGCGCCACAAAGGATCGTAGCTGCGACCGCGGCGGTGCCCGGGCAGACCCGACTTTGAGCGCAGTCATGAAATCTGGCGAGATGCCGCCGCCCAGGAAGCCTACGCCAGGCTGTGGCGAGAGGTTGCTTCGCATTCGCCGACCAGATCGATCTTTACGAGCAGTATGAATGGACCTGGGCTTACTGGGCGTTCCGGGAGTGGGACGTTATGAACATCGAACGCACGGCGGATCCTGCCGACAAATCGAATCGCGCCGACACGTCACTTCTGCGCCTCTTTAGCGCCTGCTTCGCCAGAGACAAAAATTTCTTCACCGGGGAATAGTTCGGCTCGGACATTGTGGTTAGGTTCGTCTCAGCAGGGACGGGTATTTACGAATTGGATGGTTTGCCGGGGCAAAGCCTTCAACCGCCGCCTTCAGGTCAGAATGTCGTTCCAGGGAAGTCCAGGGCATGATCGTCTTTTCGCCTGATTCCTTGATCAACCAGAGAGATCGAATATTCAGAATCCTGAGTGGCCGAACTTCTTTTATTTCGTCCCAGAGAAGAAAGTTTTGCCCGTTATGCAAATGAACTCCCAGGGTGCTGATCCCCACCGCCCGCTCGGTTAGCCTCTGCAACAGCCAGGAAAATAACAACCCGGCCAGAAAGAAAGGCACGATCCAAACCAGATGCTGCCAAGTGAAAACCAGCGCGACACAATCGAGGAATGCATTGAATGGATCCGTAGTATGGCGGGCCAAACGGCTCAGAATGCCATTCAGATTGCCCTCATTCAGACTGAGCATCAAAAAGAACCATATTCCAACAAATCCGATTTCGCCATAAATGGCGATCTGCCAAAACGCGACCTTAAATTCAGCAGGTTTAACCTGGTCGGCGGCGGTCATTGAAAGGGCTATTGGGCCCAGCTCAGCGACCTGCGTTTGAGCGAGCGGTTCGCCGGTTTCGGCGGAATGGAGCAGCGATTGCAGTTGGGCTTCGAGGGGAAGAAGCCGTTTGGACCGCGCCCACTGATTGAGCCAGTAGACGAACGCATCTACGGCAATGAACAGCAGCGTAGCAGGGATTTTGGCATGGAGATTGATCCGCATGCCCCAGGTGGCGATGAGCACGCCGATCGTCGGCGGAAGCAAATACCACCACAGCACCGACCCCAATAAACGCGACTGAGCGCGCACCGAATTCAGTTCCGCCCGCAGAGATTCGACGATTGTTGCGCCGGGTGGCTCCGGCGGAGTACTCCGACGGGTGCGAACCAGCTTCCAGGCAATGAAAATCGCGCTTCCGATGACCGTCAACCAGCCGAGGCGCACGATCGTCGTAGGTTCATTAAAAACGTAAAATCCAAAAATAATTATCACCACAGCACAGGCCAATAGTTCGCGGAGATCGCGCGCGGCGAGGCTGCGGCGAAGTTGGTTCGTTTTATTTTGCATGCCAGAAATCAGTTGCGCCGCCGACGGGGGATCCCTCAACGGTTGCTGTTGCCAGAGTGTCTTTAGCTCGTCGTCGTTCATGTTGACGCCTGCTCCTTCATCAGGCAGGAAAGTTTTTTCTTTGCGCGATGCAACATAACGCCAACGTTGTTGGCATTGATGCCCGTGGCTTCCGCAATTTGTTCGTAGGTGAAATCTTCCAGGAAAAGGGTGACGAGAGCTTTTTCGAGGGGATCCAGTTGGTAGATTGCGGTGTAAAGAGTTGCAATGCGGTCGTCCGTGGTTTCTTCAGTCGTCTGCCGCGATTCAATCGCCCGCTGGAGGTCGGCGGGTTCGAAGTGAACGACGCGGTCAGAGCGTGATGCCCGCTTGCGGACGAACGAAATGGCGGTATTGATCGCCACGCGATAAAGCCAGGTGTTGGCGAATTGTTGTTCTTTCAGGTCCGGGAGGCCGCGCCAGATTTGGAACAGGATTTCCTGGTACAAATCGTCCTGGTCAGCGGGATTCCATGCATAGACGCGGCAGACCCTGAGAATTCGGTTTCGATTCTCATTCACCAGCTCCAGGAACTTGTGTTCGTCTGCAGGCGTCGAATTCAATCACGGACCTTTATCTGATTAGTCGCAGCGGAAGGGAAAATTATTACAGCCAATGAAAGGTTTTTCGACCTTGTTTTTCGGCAACAGCAGCGGCGGCGTGAAGGCGGGCCACGTTGCCCCGCCCTTGCGCACAAGACCGGAGGGGATGAAATCGGCGGCCAGCCGTGTTGTTCGTTGGCTGGCGTCGAGCTCAGAGAACCCCCGCAAAGTTACGGAATAGGATCAGTAATCTTCCGCGTTGCACGCCGCCGCCCACCTGGTGCTACAATGATTCTCGCGTATGAACCGAGAGCCTGGGTGCGTCGAGAATGGGTCTTCTCCAGTCCAGAGGACCCCCCGACGCGCTTGGGCGATTTGCGGGCAGACCAAAAAATGAACGCTTCGTTATCTCTCACGAACCAGATTCCCGCTGTATAAAGGGGAGGAGGATCTATACGAGCACATTTATACTGGTCTTCATTGTGTCTACGATGTTGTTCGGTTTTCTCTGGAGCGACAAATCCTCTCGCGAAGGCGATTAACGGGTCCCCCGAGCGCATTGCCAAGATCGAAGAACGCGTCAAACCGAAGCGAGCAGCTTTAGCGCCCCCCGACTGGCGGGGATGGATTTGGAGCGAGCCAATCGGCCCACCTGCACCGCGATGCAGGGTGACGCCAGGTGGGAGAGGGAGGATAGGAAGTTCGCGCAGATGCAAAAGAGGGTGTGATCACACGCTTAGACGTGAACGACCGACCAATCCCACCGGGCGCCGAATTCGCACCGGACTCCCGGATTACGAAACGGTTTTGCGCCCCGGCAGGAGATCTGGTAGTAACATTACTCGATGACACCCTCCTTTACTTTCTTGTTCTCACTCGCTGTTGCTCTGGGCGCGGCTGCGGAACCAGCTAACTGGCCGCGCTGGCGCGGTCCGGGCGACAGCGGCAGCACCGGGCAGGGGACCTATCCGCTGAAGTGGGACGCGACCAACGTCCTTTGGAAAGCGCCGCTGCCTGGCAAAGGCTGCTCCACGCCGGTGGTCTGGGACCGCCGCATTTTCCTCACTGCTCCGAGCAATGGCCTGGATGGCGTGCTGTCTTTCGATTGGGCCGGCAAGCCGCTGTGGCAAACCACGCTGGGGCCTGAGGAGATAGGAAAACATCGGAACGGCTCGGGCAGCAATCCCTCCCCGGTGACCGACGGGAAGTCCATTTTCGTTTATTTCAAGAGCGGCACACTGGCCGCGTTGGATTTGCGCGGCAAGGTGCGTTGGCAGACCAATTTGGTGGCCGGCTTCGGGCCGGACACCCTCTATTGGGATCAGGGCACCTCGCCCGTATTGACGCGGGACTATGTCGTGGTCGCGCGGATGCACCAGGGCGAGTCCTGGCTGGCCGCATTCGACAAAACAAGCAGTCAGATGCGTTGGAAGGTGCCGCGCAACTACGAGACGCCGGTGGAAGGCGATCATGCTTACACGACGCCGCTGGTTATCGAGAACCACGGGAACGAAGCCATCCTGATTTGGGGCGGTCAGCACGTGACGCTCCACGACGCCAGCGCAGGAAAGCTCCTGTGGTTCTGCGGCGACTTCAATCCGCAGGCAGTTGCCAATTGGCCCGCCGTGGCCTCCCCGGTGATTGCCGGGGACGTTGTAGTTGTCGCCTGTGGTCGGGCCGATCGTGGCCAACCCCGCATTTACGGCATCCGACTCGGTGGCACCGGGGATGTGACTGCGACCCATAAGCTCTGGACGCGCGAGGACACCGGCACGTTTGTCCCCACGCCAGCGGTATACAAAGGGCGAATTTACCTGCTGCGAGACCGCGGTGAGATCGAATGCCTCGACCCGGCAACGGGCCAGACACTGTGGCGAGAAGTG
>JANXQE010000648.1 GCA_025356925.1 Limisphaerales bacterium
CAGGCCTTTGGCCTGAAGACAGGTGGGCCGGAGCCGATGGTAACCACATCCGGAATCGGATCGAGTGCGATGTTTAGTTGAAGGGGGAACGGAGGTTGAGATGGAGTGGCTCATAGCCAATCGCAAATAGCCGATAGCCAACAGCAAATCTGCGCTACGGGTTGTACGTTTTTAACGTACAAAAAGATCCGTTCTTCCCTGACAGACTTTGGCTCACCCGACCTGTTAGGAATGGGGTACGAAAGGCGAATGACTATGAGCAAATTGCTAACCCCTCGGGTTTTTAAGGCACAATCCACCTGCATCGTGGTGGTGCAGGCGTGGCTTGCGATCACCGCGAGCGCTTCGTCCCTGCGGCTGGTCTCGACGGTTGATCCGGACTTTGGCCCTCCGTCGGGAGGAAACGGGGACTCTTACCTTCCGACGATGAGCCGGGATGGACGATATGTGCTTTTTGCGAGCACGGCCAACAACCTGGCCACGGTGGGCAGCAATCAGCCGCTCCGTGCGGTGTTCCCGGCGCCAATCAACGTTTTTTTGAGAGATCGAACGAATGGCTCGACGACGCTCATCAGTATCAATCTGGCGGGCACGGGCGGCGGGGATGCGGATTCGTTGCCGATCGGGGTGTCAACGAACGGGCGTTATGCGCTTTTTGAGAGCAGTGCCAGCAATCTGTTGGCGGGGGATACGAATAATGCCAACGACGTATTCGTGCGCGATGTGCTCACCGGCACGACGTTGCTGGTGAGTGGCGCCACCAACGGCGGTTTCGCGGATAACTCTTCGTACAGCTCGGTGATGACGCCAGATGGGCGCTATGTTGCGTTCGCGAGCGCGGCCGACAACCTGGTCGCCAATGATACCAATGGGATCCCCGACGTGTTTGTCCGGGACCTGGTGAGCAAAGTGACGACTTTGGTCAGTGTCGGCGGCCAATCGTGGGGCTTTCCGGATTCGGACGTGGGTTCGGATGACCCGCTCATAACGCCGAACGGACGGTACGTGGCCTTTTATAGCACGGCGACAAACCTCGTGCCGGGAGTTCAAACCGTCGGCAATCAGTATTTGCCGGATCGGCCGGCGAATTTGTATCTGCGCGATCGGGTGACGGGAAACACCACCTGGGTTAGCGCCGATGCGGTGACGGAGCTCGGGCTTCAGAGCGCGGCCCCGGTCACGAACGGGATCTCCTTCAACGCTGCGCTGAGCGATGACGGCCGGTTCGTCGCTTTTGAAGCGATTCCTTATGCGAAGGTCGCTCCCGCGGTTATCCTCAGGTACGATGCGGACACCGCCCACACTGATTTAATTGAAACGAATGCGGCCGTTCAAACTGGCGGGAGCTTTGAGAGCATCCAGGATTTGGCCATGACGCCAGACGGGCGGTTCGTTGCGTATGTTGCCGGGGCGCTGGCTGGTTCCAGCACGACGGCGATTCGCGTTTGGGACGCGCAAACCGGCATTTCGACGCTGGCAAGCGGGAATACGAACAACATGGTGGTGGCCGGCGCGCTTTCCGACTATCCGGTTATGGACGACAGTGGGCGGTTTGTTGCGTTCAACAGCGGCGCAGCGGGCCTGGTTACCAATGTGATTCCGGGCGATTTCCATTTCTATCTTAGGGACCTGGCGGCCGGGACCACAAGGCTCCTGGATGCCGACACCAATGGGGTCGGGTCGCCGACGGATTCCAGCAGCACGCCCACGATCAGTGCGGATGGCCGACTGGTAGCTTTTGATTGCCAGGACAGCCGCATCGTGCCGGCGGACCGAAATCACTCGTACGATGTTTTCCTACGCAATGTGCCGAACGCCACGAGTGAACTAATCTCGGGTCACGACCCAGCGTTTCCATCGTTTACGCCTGATGGGATAAGCGCGATTTCTTCGTCCTCGGTCAGCCTGGACGCGCGGTTTATTGCGTTTTGGAGCGAAGCGGATGATGTGGTCGGCAACGACACCAACGGTGTGCGGGACGTATTTGTCCGCGATGCCTTAAGCGGTGCCAGTGTGCTGGTGAGCGTCAACACCAACGGGGTAGCGGGGGATGGGTATTCGACGGATCCCGCGATCAGTGCGGACGGGCGGTACGTTGCTTTCACGAGCCTGGCTGATGATCTGGTGAAGGGAGACACCAACCGGGGGCTGGATATATTCCTCCGTGACGTGCCGGCGGGGACGACCACGCTGGTGAGCGTGAATGCCGCCGGCACAGGACCTGGAAATGCGGATTCCTCGTCGCCCGTTTTGAGCAGCGATGGGCGCATTGTCATGTTCCACAGCCTGGGAGGCAATCTGAGTCCGGGGATGGTTGCGGGCAGGGATAACCTGTTTTGGAGAGATCTGGGGAGCGGCCGGACCTATGCGCTCACCACAAATCAAGCCGCGGACAGGGTCACGGCCGCGGCGATGACTTCAGATGGTGGTCTGGTCGCGTTTGCGACGGGCAGCAGCACTTTCCCAGCGCTTCCGCACGGGCTCTACGTTTGGGGTTCAGGATCCGCGTCAATTGTCTACAGTGTGGCGGGGAACGGCACGGCTTTCGGCCCGCTGGCCATTAGCCCTACTGGCCAAAAGCTCGCGTACGTTACAAATGGAGCCACCACGAGCCAACTCGTGGCGGTGGATCTGGTGTTGAAGACCAACTGGATAATCGCATCGTATTCAGGCCACTCGACATCACCGCCGCGGTTCAGCGCCGATTCCCGCTTTCTGGCGTATGTCGGGTCACTCGGGTCTACGGCGTACACCAATCAAGTATATCTTCATGACTTCCAAACGGGAACCAACCAGCTCATCAGCCAAAGTTCCGACGGGTCGGGTGCAGGAAATGATGACTCGGATACTCCGGACCTGAGTTCGGATGGCAGATTTGTTTCGTACCGGAGCGCGGCAAGCAACCTGGTGGCGGGTGATCTCAATGGCGCGCCAGATATCTTCCTGTACGACGGCCAGAGCGGCGGGACGACGCTGATCACCGGCAGCCGATTTGGCAACGTGAGCGCGGATAATCGGTCGCTGATGCCAGTGTTCAGCGGGGATGGGCGAACGTTGGTATTTGTGAGCTGGGCCTCCGATCTCACGGCGGACGATTTCAACAACAACGCTGATGTATTCGCCCTTGGGCTGTACCCCGGCACGGCGGTGCCCGATTTCGCTGTCTCGGTCCTCCCGGTGCCCAGCCCGGTGCCGCACAATTGGCTGAGTTGGCCGGCCAATCCTGGCAAGTCTTACCGCGTGCAAATCAAAAACCAATTGAGTGATTCGATGTGGCAAGAGCTCAGCGGCCAGGTATCCGTGGTCGGGAACCAAGGTTATTTCAACGATGGCACGCCGGTCACAACCCGATTTTATCGAATTGTCGCCTATTGACCAATTGGGGTCTGAGTGACCGTCAAGGTTTCAAGCGCGGCGAATCGGCCGGGTCACCCGGCTGGGTGCGGATCAGGCTCTCCGCCTCCCGCGTCAATGCGTGAGCGAGGATCCAATCAGTCCAACCGGTCTCGATACCTCCGCTGTCGAGATCGCGAAGCCGCCTGGCGGCGAGCGCCTTGCCTTTGGTAAAAGCCTGCTCGGCAGCGTCAGACTGCTGGAGACCGTGTTCCGCCATGGCCAGAACCATGTAACCCTCGATGTCTCGAGTCGATCCATCGTTGGTGCGGTCGAGGATCTTTTGCATCCAATCCTTGGCCGCCGTGAAATGTCCCTGTCGGTATTCCGCCAGGCCTTTGCAGAAGCGGAACCAGTTATTTGCCGCCGAGTCGGCGTCGAAAGTGACCGCAATGTCGGCGAGCCTGGCTTCTACAGTTAAGTCTCCACCTTGGGGTGGGAGCATCAAACAGCTTTTGGCCATGCGGTCGGCAATCCGGGGGTCATTGGTGATGGAGCCAAACTGCGTGCGGATCTGGTCGCAAAAGGCGCGATACTCCGGCAATTCGCCGCCCTGAACATACAACGCAGCCAAGGATTGATAGGCGTGGTGGTTTTGCGGGTCGAGCTCGATGATTTGCCGAAAATTACTTTCGGCCTTTTTCCATTGCCCGGTTCGAGCATGGTAATTTCCGCAGGCGAACAGCAGGCTTTTGTTGGGCCGCTCGCCCAAAGCTTCGGGAGTCAGGACCTGGCGGAATAGTCGGTCCGCTTCCACCTGGTTGCCTTCGGAGAGCAGAATATCAAAAAGGGCGCCGAGGGTCTCACCAATGCCGGTATCCTGCTTGCTGAAACGTCGGCTCCAAATCGAGAGGGCCTCCTCCAAATGGTCTTTTGCTTCGGGGATTTTACCCTCGCGATCGAGCACCCTGGCCAGTCGCGTGAGCGAGCCCGCCACCAAAGGATGGTCCTCGCCGAGGAGCTCTCTTTGGATGGCCAGCCCATCACGGGCGTCAGTCTCGGCCTCCTTTAGTTTGCCCTGAGGCAGGAGGGACTGGACCAGCCCGTTGAGGGCGCCGGCAGAGCTGGGATGGTGGTTGCCAAAGAGGTTTCGGTACACCGCCAAGGTCTCACGAAACATCGACTCCGCCGCCGCCCACTCTCCCTGGGCGTTCAGCATATTCGCCACTCCGTTCAACGACTCCGCAATCGCGAGGTGGTTCGGTTTCAATGCTTTTTTGCGAATCTCCAGGGCTTGTCGGAACATTTTTTCCGCTTCGGACGTTTTGGCTCGCTCGCTCAAAATGCACCCGAGATCCTGCAACGACTCGGCGACGGCCAGATCGCTTTTGCCCAGCAGCTTCGTCCGGATGGCCAGAGCGCGCCGCTGGAAGCGTTCGGCCTCGGTTAAGTTTCCCTGGTTCCACAGGGCGGGAGACAGGTCGCTGAGGGTTTGTGCCACGCGGAGATCCTCGTCGCCGAACAACGTTCGACGCAGCTCCAGCGCCTTCCGGAGCATCTGCTCAGCCGACTGGTATTGGGCTAATTCCTGGTACACCTCGCCCAGGGTGCTGCGGAGCTCGGCTTCCACCTCGGGCTGATTCTTCAAATCGTCGCCGATCCGTTTGGCGGTCTGGTCCAGGATTTCCCGCAGCATCTTGGTATCGCTGCCAAGTGCGACCGAGGGCTCGGCGCCCTTGAGCATTTCTTTGAGGAACCGGGCGACCTCCCGGCTTTTGTCGGCTTCGGTTTCAGCGCGCTTGCGTTGCTCAACTTCAAGCCGAGTGGCCTCTTTGGCGAGTCGGGCTCCGCGCAGGGCCAGGTAGTACGGGATGATCGCCAGAACGATGATGGCCATCGTGACGCCCCCCACCCGAGTCATGAATTTTAACCGCCGCGCGAGGGCGTGCTTGTCGCGGACGGATTCGCCATTGTGCAACAACGCCAGATCCGCGTTCATTTCCTCGGCCCGCCGGTACCGCTCCCTGGGATCCGGAGCACAGGCTCTGACCAAAACGGCATTGAGCTCCATCAATGTTTTGGATTCCGCATCCAGCCCCAGAGCGGTGTAGGGCTCCGGAAACTCGTTCCGGTCCTTGCCCATGCTAGCCTCGTAGAGCACTTTGCCCAGGGCATAAAGGTCGGCCTGCGGCGAGTTAGGCCCTTCGGGCGGAATGAAGCCTTCGGTGCCCACAAACGATTCGGCCCCCGCGAGGTCGGTGACTAGCCCGATGTCGGCCAACTTGGGAACGTCGTTCACGAAGATGATATTGGAGGGCTTAACGTCGCGGTGAATCAACCCCTGCCGATGCAAGTGGCCCAGCGCCAGGTTCAGTGTCAGGCCCAGGGTCAGACATTCCTCATAACTCAATCGCCCGCGCTGCTGGATGACCCGGCTGAGGGTCTTGGGGACGTATTGGTCGGCATCGAACTCGCCGGAACCAGTTTGCCAGGTGCTCGCGATGGCGCCTTTGCCACCGTGGACATCTGTGAGCGGTTTGCTCCCCAGCGCCGCATCCGCCGGGTCTGCCAGCTCCATCACATAATAAAAATAGCCTTCCGAATCGTTGCGGCCGATTTGGAGAACATCGATGAGGCCCTCGTTGCTGCGGGAGATGGGTTCGTAGCTCTGGATGCCTGCGAACTCGCGTTCGTATGGGCGGGCTTCCTTGAAGTTTTGCCGGTAAACCACCTTCACGGCGCGCCATGTCCCCACTGCGTTCCGGGCCAGCCAGACCTCGCCATAGCTGCCCTGGCCGATACACCGGAGCATCTGGTGATCCGGAATGAGCGGCGCCGGGCCTGGAATTCGGTTCAGGGCCGGGCCGCTCAGGCCCATCTTCGCCTTGAGAGTCTCGGATTTAGTGAATGGCACGGTTTTTAGTTACGGCGGAGCTGCCAATACTTAGCATTCATTGGTACTTTTTGCAGGGATTTTTGGCGCGACAGGATTTTTGGCGTGCGCCGGTCGAGACACGAATTTAACGGATTGCGGGAATGCCAAGCCCATAGCGCGAAAGAGAGTGGTCGGAACGGAGCGGCCCTAAAAATCCCGCCAGGGACGCCAGAAATGTCCGGGCCGAGATTGTTCTCATGGCACTTCTTCCGTCCCTGACGGGACTCGGCTCACCCGCCGACTTGGCCCCAGCGATGAATCGCCGGGCTATTATCGGTCGTCCCTGACGGGACTCAGGACGACTCGGTTTCAACCACACACCGTCGAAACGGTGGGCTGTGAGCTTTCGCCCCCGAGTGGGGCAACGGGTGGTCTACGCCGTTATCCGGGGGCTCATCGCTGAGGTTTTCGTTGGCGCGCGCGACTGGCCTGGAGCGCTTTGAGATATTCAGCGGCTTTTTGGTTTTTTGGGTCAAGTCGCAAAGCTTCTTGAAACTGGAGCATAGCCTCTTCCGGCTTGTCCAGTTTTGCCAGAGCGATGCCGAGATTGAGGTGGCCAGGGCCGTAAGCCGGGTTAAGTCTGACCGTTTCCAGGAACTGTTCCGAGGCGGGGCGGAGATCCCCTTTCAACGCGAATTCGACGCCAAGGAGATAGCGCGCTTCCCAGTAGGCAGGCTGCAGTTGAACCGCTCGCTGCAATTCATCCAATGCTTCTGGTCGGCGGCCCACTGCGGCCAACGCCTCGGCCCGGTCGAAGCACATCCGAGCGTTTTCCGGTTCAAGCGCTGCCGCTTTTTCCAGCACCTTCAGGCCCGCCTCGGGCTGTTTAATCCTCACTAACAGGCGTCCTTTTTCCTCCAGGGCTTCCGACAGGTCCGGTCGGATGGCCAGGGCCCAATCGAGCTCTTGCAAAGCCTCCACGCTCTGACCCTGCCGCGCCAGTACTCGGCCCAGGTAATAATGCGGGCCTGGGCCGAATGGAATTTCGTCGCAGACCGCGCGCCATTGAGTGATCGCCTCGGGAAGATCGCCCACATCTTCCTCTAGTTTGGCAAAGTCCGCTCGCAAATAGAAATCACCCGGGGCGGCGGCGGTTGCCTCCCGATAAACAGTGCGGGCCTCCTGGAGTGCCTCGGGCGTTTGTCGCGCTCGTACCGTTGCCAGAGCGTGTTTGAGAGAATCCATCTGGTCTGCGTGGTTCATCTGGTTCACAAAGGGGGGTTCTGCCAGCCGGTGCAGCAGACTCTCGTAAACCCTGCGGCGGTCCCAGTCCGTCAGCGCCAACTGGCGCGAGCATTGGTCAAAGGAGGCCCAGTCCCGCTGGGCGCCGGAGTTGGCGGTGTTGGGCAGCAGGCCTGACACCGTTTCGGCGATCGCTCGGGCCAGGTGATAGTTGCCCTCGAAATTGAGATGGACATGCTCGTAGAGCGACTCCTTTCCTACAATGCCTGTCGGGCTCTGCGCGGCCAGTAATGTCGCCCCATCCACCAGGCTGACGCCCTCGGCGGTGTGCTTTGCCGCGGTTTCTCTGATAAGCGCATTCAGACGATTGTCAGCTCGGAATGGCAAACTATCAAAATCACGGGCCAGTTCAAAATGGCGCATGGCCTCGTCCATATTGGTCAGCGACAGGAGAAATTGTGCCCAGCGAAATTGGAGTTCCGCAAAGCAGGGATCGATTTGAGCGGCCGCCTGGGAGTTGCTGATGGCCGTGGCCAGAGTGTTCGCACTTGGACCTGGCAGCGTGGAATCGTAGAGCTGTTGCCACGTTGCGTGCTGGGTTTCCAAGAGCCCGGTGGAATGCTGGGACGCGAACGGCGCACAATCCTTAAGATTAACCGCCACGGTGCTCAGAATGACTTTGGCTCCCGCTGTTCGAGCCGATGCCAGGATGTCATCGAGGTTCGCTTGGAAATAGTCATAGACTTTTTGTTTGCGTGGATCGTCGGGGGGGACCTGGTGATCCAGAAACATTTTCATGCCGCCCCAGGTTTTCTGATTGGATGCTTTCGAAGCGAACCGTGCAAGCAGTTGTCCGACCCGGGTCGATTTGAGGGCAAGACCGAGGCGAATCAGACTTAACGGTGGTACTTGCGGACCGAAAATCGTGCTCGGGCCGAACGGGCCAACGAATTCATTGTTGCCCATGTACAAGACCCACACATCCCCCTGGTGTTGGGCGCATTCGCGGGCGATCGGCACGAGGGCATGAGAGTTGATCGCGGTCATGGCTGTGCAAACCACTTCGAAATGCGTACGGGGAAATCGACCCTGCAACAACACTTGCAGATACCGTCCAAAGCCAAACGCTGGCTCCGGATCGCCCAGCGCCGCCGATTCGCCCAGAATAAATATCCGGCAGGCGTCCTTTGGCTTTGGTGTCTCCATCACCAGGGGTGACGGGCTCCGAGCCAATTCCGGCGGAAAAAACCTCAAGCCAAACTGGTCGTTTTCGACGAACACGCGCCGGCCTTTTATCGTTCTGTTCACGAAAAAGCGGGTCGGATACCCGACGCCGACAACGCGGAGGCCTAGTTCAAGCAGCCCCAGCACCGTCAAGGGGAGGACCACAGCGGCTGCGAAACGAAAGGCCCAGGGACGAGCGGCGGATAAGCTCGGCTTAACCACGTCGTCCACGCGCTTCGCGGAGGCGGGCTTAGCGATCCGCTGAACTTTTGGTGCCTTTGACACGAATAAACAGTTTATACCAGAACCGGCATGTTGACCACGGATAGACCGATGGAGAAACCTGAAAACGCCACTTCGACCACAGATGGACACGGATACCTTCAACTACCGTTTGTTGCGAGACCGGTCCTGCACTCGGTTCCGGAGGCGTACGAACAAGAGACCGGATCTTGCGATCCGGTCTCTTGTTAAGTTAACTCAGTCCAACCAGCACCGGCTAGTGTGAGCGATAGAACTGTGCCGGAGGTGAGGCCGCCGGCACAGTGTACGGGCTGGTGGCACTCGGCACGTTTGCATACGTACCATTGACGGTTGTCGAGGACTGGAGCGTACCGGTGAAGGTGATCTTCACAACGCCGCCCTGGTTGCTGACAGTAACCGTGGGCAGGTTCGGGACCGCCGCCGCTGTCGGCTGATACGCCAGGGGAGAGTTGGGATCCGCGAGGTCGTTAATCAAGCTTCTGCTGCCATCGACAGCAATGGAACCCTTTACGAGTGACCATTCGAGCCCCGCGCCGCCACCACCCTGCCAATAGAGCAGGTGGAGCGGATAGGCTCCAGCGGCAGGCACGATGAAACCCGCGTCCACGTGGGACATGCCCTTGCCAATTTCGTCCGCATTGATAACGAGGTGGGCATCGGCTCCGATACTGGCGGTGAGCGTTCCGTTGGTGATCCACCAATCTCTCTGGCCCCCGAAACCGCTGACATTGAGCGCAGGGATCGTTACCGGCTTCGGCGGCGTGCCGCCCATGCGGTAGGGCATGCCGTTTGCTGGCTTGTTGATCTCGATAAAGCCAACGGCCCCGTTTGTTTGAGCGATGTAACAGAGGAGTGAATCATCCGTAATGCCGGAGAAGCCGTTATCCACCAGGGCAATTTTGCCGGTGAGGTTCACGCCGGGGAAGTTGTTCGAGTTGACGTATACGACCGGGGCCGTGATGGGGACTAGCGGGGGTGCACCGCCAAAACCGCCGTTGTTCCAATTGGTATAACTCACCACCGCCGCGACATCGGTATTGATGCCAGTGCCCGTAACGTGCAAGACCTGGCGGGTCACGCCTTGTCCTTCCGACAGGCGGAAACCGTCGTCGCTGTTGACACCCATGACGTAGAATCCGGCGCTTGGGAAGACCACCCAAGAATCGAAGGCTCGAGCGAAGTTGGCGCTACTTCCCGTCAAACCGGGAAGCCCCGGCCCAACGTAGTCGAAGGTGAAGTCGCCTGCCGAGGTGACATCGTTGAAATCAACCGTGTTGGTCCAGGCGTACATGTTGTTGGTGTAGGCCGCAGCGTTGTATGCGGAACCGCTGAGGAGATCCACCGTGTTAGTGCCATACCACGGGAAGTAGAGGCCCGCCAACAAAGCGTTGTTCTCGTCTGCTGTGTTTCCTAAACCGTCGCCGGAGTCGCCAACGAGGGCGGGGTCCACCTGAGTGATCTCGAGATTAAACCCGGGCTGAGTTTTGTCCAAGGAAGCAGCGGGGACACTCATGCTCGCGTCGAGCGTCACGTTGTAGGGCATCACCGTGAAGGACCAGGAGTTGCTATGGGTGAGCGCGGGAGTTCCATTATCGCTCCAGATCAAAGTTAGTTCGTTGGAACTGCCGGAGGGCAGCAGGTTGCTGGTGGACAAGGGAAGTGCCACGGTCGTTACACTGCCTGCTTTGCTGGTGGTCGGGGCAATTGTCGCAGCGCCGTTCAACAGGAGTTGAATCGAGCCCGCATTGACTACGGTCGAGGCATCGGTGAGTTGGACCAGGACGTGGTCCGGGCGGACACCCGCTTGGCCCGGAATCGGATTGAGCTGCGAGGTAAAGGCGGGCAGCGCGCCCACAGAGTAGTAGGCTTTGATGCCAGTGGTATTCGTCACGCTCGGATCATTAATCAGAACCTTGCTGCCGTCGTTCTGAACGGTGAACCACTCGAGGTTGGCGCCGTTGCCTGCTTCGCCGTTGCCATTCTCCCACATCAAACGGACGGGATAAGTGCCGGCGTTGGTCACGGCCACGTAAAAGAGAACGTCGGAAGAACCTTTGCCGCCATTGTACTCTCCGAGTACCTGAGAAAGTCGATCTTTAGGATTCTTCCCTTCGGTTACCGCGAAACCGTCATCGCTATTGACACCCATGTGGTAGACCCCCGGTGCGGCAAATTGCAGATAGGTCAGGACTTCCAGGGCCGAGCTGCCATTCAAACCGTTCGCACCCGGGATGCCCGGGAAAAGTGAATCAGCCCAGCCATTGTTGGTCGTGAAATTACCCTGCTCGCCACCACCGGTGACGCTGGAGGGGGTAATGTTAAAGTTCAGAACGCCGGTAAAGTCGATGTAGCCGCCGTCGGTTGCGCTGGTGAGATTGGCGTTATTCGCGCCGTGCAAGCCCACGAGTTGCTCATTGGCCCAGTAGACGGCGTTCGGTTCGATGCCGGACTGCCAGGGAAGAATCTTGAAACCGACTTTGGACGTATCCACTCCGGTGACAGCGTCACCGGCAGGAATCGTGCCGTATGAAGGAACTACGAAGGTAGGACTGCCAGTGACGTTATTGCCATTAGTGTCCTTAGCGGCGACCGAAATCGTGTGGGAGGAGCCCGAGACCAGCAAAGTGGGATATCCGATGTACTTGATCGTGGTGACCGCTCCGTTTTTGGCGACTGAGGTTGCCGTTACGGTCGTGCCATCAAGCTTGAGGGTGACGGGTTTGGTGGTGTCGACCACGCTGGCGCCAGAGTCAGTGATCGTCGCCGAGAAACCATCCGGGGTGCCGACGGCCTGGCCGACGAGGGCCAACGCGGCCGGAATAGTCGTAATCTTGATGTTATCAACGTGCTGGTTTTGCCAGGAGCCGCCGGTGCGGCCCGCAAACACCAAGGCGCCGGCGCTGGGAAAATACGCGGTCTGATAGTTGGAGAGGAGGAGCTTGCCCTTCCAGGTGACACTCAACAGTTGGTTGGTGTCCATAACGACCTTCAAGTGAGCCCAGCCAAGGTTAGTGAAGGAGTTGAACCCATCATACGGACCGGTCTGGAGCGAGGTGGGGTCCGTGACCGAGCCGTTTTGGGTGGTCTCTGGGAACTGGTTAACGAGCGTGCCATCCACCCGGATGTCAACGGCGATGATATCCCCAGTGATCCCGGATCCCGGCGCAATGTTGCAAGGCGCCGTACCTGCAGGTGGGCCTCCGCTGTTCCAGGCATCGAAGCCAATTGAAATGCCGGTCTGAGTGCCTTCCTCGGGCAAATTCGCCTCACAGTTCGGCCCGGTCGCAAAGCCAGTCGGGGTGCCACCTGCGGCTGAGACCAGGACCGGGTCTCCGGCGCGCACATAATTCACACTGAAACCGTCGGCAGGATTTTGTGTGCCGTTACCGATTCGAAGGTCAGCTTCAAAGGTGAATGCCTGGACTACCTCGCCGTGATCGAAGTCGGCAAAAACGATCGTGCTGCTTTGGCTGCCGGCGGCATCCGTAACGACCAGGTAGCCGTCCCCCGTCGCACCGGTAACACCGCCATCCGGTTGCCAGGTCGCCTTGCCGAAGAGCTGCAGCAGCCCGCTGGCAGTAGGGTCGCTGTTGAAATCGAAGGTGGCCGTGCCGGCGACTGCGGCTCCGGTGCACAAGAGCCCCGAGGCGAGTGCTATGAAAAGTTTTCGGTGCATACTTAATTTGTGGTTAGTGGGTGGTTGAGTTCGTTGATTCATGGTTCCTCGTGAGGGAGAAACATCTCTTTCAGGTTTCGATTTTAGCATACGTTTCATGCATGTAGGTTGTCTCATTTTCTTTTGCCGCAGCCGCCACCTGCCAGGCGTTAGTTAGCCTGGCGGATAGCTGCCAAATTCCGTCATACTCTGGATGCTCTTGACACTCGCGATCTCCTTGTGGAGTAAAGAGAAACACCAGTCCTGTGCCGGCGCATCACGGCAGACACCTTTATCCAATTAATCCCTGGCCGCGCGCGCAGTCCGTTACTCGAAAGACATCCCTCATCGCGCTACGCGTGCAAAGCCAATGACTCCGAGCATAGGACGAATCGGAGTGAGGGCAAGTTACAAATAAATAGTTTGACGCAAAAACTAATGTAGATAGTTACAAAGCATCATTACATATCCTAAACGTACGGCTGCGAAAGAGAAAAGGGACGAAACGCCGGAATGGCGGTACGAAGCGCGCGATTAAAGAGGTGAGCTTTGCCGATTTTTTGTTCGGCCACGTTGGCGGTGGCGGCCATCAAGGCGCGCCGGCGTCTTCCGCGAGCGTGCTGAGGGTGCTACGAACTGCTGGCGGTTGGTTTTCCATAGTGGTCGATTCGTTTAAACGTAAAATCGTTTCTGGGATTTTTTACTTCCGTGCCTTGTTTATCTTTCAGTCGAGACCGGGTTCTTTCTTAGAGCATTCACCATAGGCGAGGAGGCGGGCTGATTGCTATCCGGAGTTCCCCCACCTTGCTTTTTTGAAATTAAGTGATGTGAGGGCGCGGTCCGCGCACCGAACATCAGCAAAAATCGGCAATGGGTGAACGGAGCGCGGACGCCATCATCAGCAAAGATCTCAACAACGTCATTACCAGTTGGAACAAGAGCGATGAGCGTCTCTTCGGCGACACGGCACGGAAGCCCTCGGCCAGCCCATTACCATGCTCGTTCCACGCGCCCGGCTGGAAGAAGAGGCTGGAATTGGAAGTACCGCGCCGCGCCCGCGGGTGCGACGCTGCCAAACCTCACCGGATCGGCGCCACGTGGCCATCCCCATGCAGCACATTTTTCGTGCCGTTGGTGTTGCCGGGATGGAAATTGTCGTAATCATACATCAGCCGCGCCTTCACAGCCGTCATTTGGATCCCGGAAATCACGCCCGGCAATACGATGGGTTGCCCATTGGCTTGATAATTCCATTCGTAGCTCGAACCCTCCCTTTCGAACCAGCTCGGACGGGCATTGTCCCTCGGACACCGAAATATCGCCACCGCCCCGCCCACGTGGTTGGAGAGCACATCCACAATGCGAGGCAGGATATTCGTCGGATTGACGGGAGTCGTCGGAAGCCGCTCGGCAAAAGGCAGTCTGCCTTGGTTCTCATCCGCGTAAATGGAGAGCGCAATGCCGATCTGCCGGAGATTGCTGATGCATTTCACGTCGTTGGCTTTGCCTTTGGCCCGGCTGAACACCGGCATCAGGAGCGACGCGAGGACACCGATGATGCCGATCACGACCAATAGCTCAATCAGGGTGAAGGCGACCGTGGAGCGGAGACGACGCGAAAGTATCCGAATCATGGTTTTGGGCCAGCTTGGTTGCCGTTAAGCACCCGCCGGTCGTGGGCGAGGCGCTGGTCAACCGTTCCGTTCTTCAAGCGGTTTTCAATGCGGCTTTCGAGGTCTTGCTGAGCGGCCGCCTGTGCGGCCTGCGCTGCCGGGGAAGCGCCCGCTTGCATCTGCTGTTGCCGGTCGACGGGTGAAAGCGCGGCCGCCTGGCTTGCGCTGGCGATTTGGTCCAGCGTCTGTTGCCGTTCCTCGGGCGTCATGGTCGAAACAAGTGCGTCCAAGGCGCGCTCCGGCGGGAGGGCTGGCTCAACCTGGGTGGTTGCGACCTGGTTGGTGTCGACTTGTGGGTTCCCGTTGGTCGCCAGAGGATCAGGGACAATTTGGCGAACCAACGCCGCGGCGTTGAGCGGCTGAAGAGTATAGATCCGGTCCCACTTGCGCCGCACCTGCCTGGCCACCTTAGCGACCGCCTTTTCGAACGGGACCTGTTGCAGCTTGAGATTCACAGAGCCTTTGGTGTCATCTTCCGGCACCACCTGTGCCTTCGAGAA
>JANXQE010000731.1 GCA_025356925.1 Limisphaerales bacterium
CAACCTTCGACGTCCAATAATCCGTCTGGGATGGGTGCGTTCAACGCTAGAAAATCATGCAGACCTCGGACTGTAACGACCAGGAGCACGGCGAAGGTCAGGCAAAGAATAACCCAGCCGCGGAGTGTTGGGACCAGGCACGGCCGAGGGTGGAGCAATCCGAAGAGCTTTTTTTGCTCAAGCGCCTCAGAAGAATGCGCCGGTGACACTGCGTCCCCTCCCGAGCTTTTTGGGCTTCTTCCTTCCAAAACGGTGAACGCTAGTAGTCGTACAACCCGCTGTCGTGGGAATAGGCGCCTCCGCCTCCACCAGCGCCGCCCTCTTCGCCACCCATGAGATCTCCCAACACATCCCCCATGTCTTCCTCAATCTTCTCCGGGTCTTCGCCTGCTTCAAGCCGCTTGATGGCGACGTCGAGCTCTTTGGGCGCTGTGCCTGGAGGCATGAGGTCTTTCATTTTTTTCATCATGTGGGCCATGTGACGCGGGTTATTCTCATCGAGATGTTCCATGTCACGCTCCAACTCCATCATCGCCCGTTCCATGCGCGGATTGTCGAAGTCCGGCATAGGCGGCTCGTTCCCCTCCGTTTCGCTCTTGGCGGCGGGTTCCTTCAGGCCCCGGGTCATGGCGAAACGGCTCATCTGCTTCGTCATCTTTTTATTCCCGCACTTCGGGCAAGCGGGAAGTCCCTCCGGCTTGAGCCGCTTGGACAAGAAATTGAAGATTACCCGACACTTCGGGCAGGCGTATTCGTAAATCGGCATAGTAAAAGCTCCGCGCAACGGCGGACTCCATGAATAAAATGCCGGGATGCGTCGCTTGCGTCAAGACGCAGAAAGACCCGGGACAGGAACCGGCCCGCACCCTACTTCATTCGATCGAAGGATTTCTGAAGGATCTGCCAATCCTTTAAGCCCTTGAATTTCTCCCTCGTGGAGGCATTCAGGGTCGCCTCTTTGGCGTTCTTGGTGGGCCGGTTGACCTTGTGGAAGATCCCGAAGTAACCCGGGAAAGGTTCGCCCGCCAGCTTGTAGGCAGCCGTTTCGTCCGTCACATCGTGTCCGGATGGGACCAAATTGAACGCCCCGCCTTTCCGAGGGTTGGAGGCGTCAAAGGCGCCCTCATAAAACTCCACGCATTCGCTGAGACACTCGACAAAGCTAAACCCGTCGTGATCCATCGCGGCTTCCATCATCTGCATGACATGATTGGGGTTGGTGCTGGTCGTGCGCGCCACGAACGTCGCGCCCGCCGCAATCGCCTGCTTCATCGGGTTAATCGGATAATCAACGGCACCCCAAGTGTCAGTCTTGCTCTTAAAGCCGAGCGGCGAGGTGGGCGAGGTTTGCTTCTTGGTTAAGCCATAGACCCAATTATCCATTACCACGCAGGTCAGCTTGATATTTTTGCGGGCAACGTGGTTGAAGTGGTTGCCACCAATCGAGAACATGTCGCCATCGCCGCCAAACACGAACACATGCAGGTCGGGACGCGAAAGCGAAACGCCGCTTGCGAAGGGCAGGGAACGGCCGTGGATGTAATGGGCGCCATAGGCCTGGACGAAATAAGGAAACCGGCTCGAACAGCCGATGCCGGAGACGGTGGTGATTTTCTCCTGCCAAAGCTTGCGCTTTTCGATGAGCTTGAAATACAGGGCCAGCACCGAGAAGTCACCGCAGCCAGGGCACCAGGTCGGATGATCGGCAGCGATTTCTTTTTTCGACAAGCCCTTGCGCTCGGTTGACGCGGGCGGAGCGGCGCTCGTTACAGTGGTGTTGGAACGGGGAGATTCAATCGCGGGGACACTCATGGGGTAGTAAGAAATTTCGTTTTAAAGGTTTAAACCGGAAGTCAGGATCAAAGCTTGTGGAGACCGGCGTTGATATCCGCTTTGGCGCGCTCGAGGATCTCCTTGACCTTCCAGGTCAGGCCGTCGGTCTTATTGATGCCGCGGATTTTCGGATCGCAAAAACGCGCCCTGAGCAGCCCGGCCAACTGGCCATAGCCGTAAAGACCTTCGTCGTTCATTTCGACGACCCGGACGGTATTGAACCCGGAAAAGATGTTATCCAAACCCGGCGGAAGCGGGTTGATGTGCTTGAGATGCAGCGAGGAGACGCTATCACCAGAAGCGCGGGCGCGATCGACGGCCTCCTGGATGGGACCTCGAGTTGAACCCCAACCCACGAGCAGAACGTTGCCCTCAGGTGGCCCATAAACTTTGGGCGTCGGGAGAGTTAGCGCGAGTGCCTGGAGCTTTTTGCGCCGCTTGGCTGTCATCTGCATGTGCAGCTTGGGCGATCCGGTGGGGTGGCCCAATTCGTCGTGCTCCAACCCGCCCGCTACGGGATATCGACCGCTCAAGATAGGAGTGCCAGGCACGACACGTCGGACGATGCCATCAACGGCCGCGAGGTCGTAGGGTTTGTAATCGACCACTGGTGACAGGTCGGGCGAGATGTCCTGGCACACTTTCTCGAGGTCAGGCGACGTGAAGGCTTCAATGCGCGTGGCGATTGCTTGATCGCTCAAGATGAAAACGGGGACGTTATATCTGCGGGCGATGTTCACCGCCTCGATGGCCGTATAAAAGCAATCCTCGACGTCGGACGGCGCAAGCACGACGCGTGGGGCATCGCCGTGGCTGCCGAAGCACGCCAGGTTCAGATCGGATTGCTCGACCGAAGTCGGCATCCCGGTTGAGGGTCCGCCGCGCTGAACGTCGATAATCACGAGCGGAACCTCCGCCATCACCGCCCAGCCCAAAGCTTCCATTTTCAGCGTAACTCCAGGGCCACTGGAACCGGTAACCGCAACGCGTCCCGCGAACCCCGCGCCGTTGGCCATCGAGATCGCCGCGATTTCATCTTCGCACTGGACGAAAGTGCCACCATATTTCGGTAATTCCCGGCGCAGGATCTCCATCACATCTGACCACGGAGTGATGGGGTAGGCGGCGCCAAAGCGCACGCCAGCTGCCAGGATCCCATAAGCCAGCGCTTCGTTGCCGTTCAGCACCACTTGCTGACCGTCCTTGTGCCGGCTCTCGGCGAACTTGAAGGTCGCGAAAACCTGTCCCAGGGAGTGGCTGTAGCCACCATGAAAAGCGGCCAAGGCATTATTCAGCACGCTGACGTCTTTGCCCCCGAAGCGCTCGCCGATCAGCGCCTCGAGCTTCGGCACGTTCAAATCAAACATTTTAGCCAGCAATCCCAGCGAGTAAATGTTTTTGCCTTTGTCCTTCGCGGTCCCACCGATGGCCTCAATCGTCAAACTCGAAATCGGGATGCCGATATGGTGGTATTCTCCCTGCCACTCAGGTTTGGGCTCAACGTG
Source organism: Limisphaerales bacterium (assembly GCA_025356925.1). Lineage (GTDB taxonomy): Bacteria > Verrucomicrobiota > Verrucomicrobiia > Limisphaerales > UBA8199 > JANXQE01. The sequence continues at coordinate 3,339 of JANXQE010000731.1, forward strand.
GTCGGCATCGTAAAGCACGATACCGTTCTTTTTGAGCGATGCGATGTGTTCCTCATAAGAGTGCTGGTAAAAAGCCAGCAGCACATCCGCATCATCTCCCGCGCTCGCTACTTCGCCCGAGCCGATGCGGACTTGAAAAATCGAGGGCCCGCCGGAAATCGTCGAAGGGATTGTCATGAAAGTCATGACTTCCTGCTCGCTGCGTCCGGCCAAACGGGCCAGGAACCCGCCGATGGCTTGAATACCGTCTTGTGAATTACCGGCGATCCGGATTACGGCCTCATTGATGGTGGAAATCGTCGGAGAACTACCGGTTTGAGGGGCAGAGGGTGTTGGTTCGCTCATGTTCAAATGCTTCGTTCAAAATCGACAAGATGTTCGGGCTATGCCGGCCTCAATCAGCCAACATTACCGTTACTATAAAACTCTATCATCGCCGGGCGGTGTGTCAATTTCTAATGGCTAGACGCATTATACTGAAGCGCAATGGTTTAGGATTTGAAGCCGCTTTGCCTTTCCAAACACAGCACGGCGAAATTAATTCGCTTAATCCTGTTTCAGTCATTAATGAAGTTGAATATTCAGCAGACCCGCGGTTCAAGATAATATTTAATTGCATCGGCGACGCCGTGGCCGTGAAGCCGGGAGCTGAGATAGCCTCCGCCTAATCGGACGGCTTCCTTGACCGGGGCCACCGCATTGGCGGGAGCCGCGAGAAAGGCGGCATATCGCCGCGAGAGCATTGGGAGATCGTTCAAGTGGTCGCCTACGGCGAATACCTGCCCGCACCCGATTCCCAAGCGCCGGGCAATCTCGCCGAGGGCGGAGCCTTTGTTGTAGGCCCGGTGGCTAAATCGGGCATAGACATCATTACGAACGACGGTGAGATCCGGGATGGTCTGGCAAAAGGCCTGGAGGTAGGCGTCGATGGCGTCCATCTGCTGATTGTCTTTGGCGATCAGGCAAAGGGGCGAGTAGGCATCCTCATAGATACTGGCATGGAAGTGGTCGTTGAGCCACGAAATCACGCGTGGCAGGGCGGGCTGGACCTGGGCGAACAGAGCGGCGTGGGTGCGCGTGCAAGCGGCATTCCATTCCTCCAGTCCGACGTACTGCGATTCCCGGTGCAAATGGATTTCCCGCTCCACGAGCACCAGGTGGTCGGGTTCGACCGAAATGTTGGCGCGGGCCAGTGTTTCCATCAGGCTGGACATCTCGCGGCCGGTATTGATGACCCACTTCGCGCCCTCGGCCTGAAGGCGGGCGATGAGTTGTTGGAGGTGCCGAGGTATGGGAGGGCTCTCGAACTCGGCGAACAACGTGCCGTCGAAATCGGTTGAAATCAGTTTAATCGGCAGAGTCATTCGGGTTGCCTCGCTTGCACGCGCCGATCATGATACCTTAGATTTGGATGTCAAAATATATGTCCACCCTCCAGGACCGCTACGACGACGCCATGTTCGACTTTAGCACGGGGAACTACGACAGTGCGATTGTGAAGTTTGAGTCCATTTTGGCGGAGGACCCGTCCTATTTCGAAGCGCAGCTCGCGCTCGGGATGGCGTATTATCGCAAAGGCGATTACCCGGCGGCCATTGCCGAAGGGCACCTGGCTGAGCATCTCAAGCCCCACGAACAATTGGTCCATACCAATCTCTCGCTCTTCTACATGAAAGCGGGCAACAAAGTTACCGCTGAACACCACGGTCTACAAGCCCGCATCTCCTCCTGGCGAGAGGACGCCCAACACGCCAAGTCGGCCGAGCCAGCCGCACCAGCCGATCCGGAACTTCAAATGGCCAAGCCCAAATTGGAGCCGGTGAAGCTGCCCAGCAAGTTCCCGGACATGCCATGGAAGAAAAAGCCTCCCGGAAGCAACGCTCCCAAACCTTGACTTCCAGCCGGCCACTGCGTTCTCCTATCTAGAATCATGAAAAGCGCCTACGAGCTCGCGATGGAACGATTGAGCAAAGCTTCACCCACCGTGAAGCTCACCGAACAACAGAAACGTCAAATTGCCGACCTGGAATCCCAGTGCGCAGCCAAAATTGCGGAGCGTGAGCTGCTTTTGCAGGGGGAAATCGTCAAAGCGGTGGACAAGGGCGACGCTGAAGCGATCGTTCAATTAGAGAAGCAACTGGTCAGCGACCGTAAATCCCTCCGATCCAATTTCGAGGAGAAAAAGGCAAAAGTTCGCGACCAGACGGCGAAGCCATGACGACCAATCGAGGCTGACCAAGAGCACACAAAGATAACCAAGCCAACCCAGGGTCAATCCCGAGGTCCAATCGTTGCTGTCGCGCTTTTGTTTCCCTGATTATCGTTTGGGATTTCGCCGGCGGTTCACGGCGAAAATCAAGCCCCGGTTTTCTGTCCACGCCGCCAAAGCTCGAAGTAATAAAGCCCCACGACAACCAACGAGTGGCGGATCTTGCCGGCGGCTACCAGGCCCTGAATCTCCGGAATCGGCACCAGTCGCGTGACCAGATCTTCCCCGTGATCGAACTCGACAGGGTGGACACAGCAGCAGTTCTCCACCAGCACGGTGAAGCAGGTGTTGCTCATGATGGCGGGGT
>JANXQE010000767.1 GCA_025356925.1 Limisphaerales bacterium
GTCTCGCGCGTGTTCCCGGACGAGTTCCGCGAGAGCCATGTGCAGCGCCTGGCTTCGTTCTTCCAAAGCGCCCGCGACACCCTGCGCGGCCTGGCACCCGGCCGGCGGGACAATCCGACGGTCGTGCTGCTCACCCCGGGGCCCTACAATGAAACCTATTCCGAGCAAGTGTTTCTGGCGCGGTACCTGGGCTTTGCGCTGGTCGAAGGGGGTGATCTCACGGTGCGAGATCGGCGAGTATGGCTGAAAACATTGGAAGGACTCAGGCCGGTGGATGTCATCCTGCGCCGGGTCGATGACACGTTTTGTGATCCGCTCGAACTGCGCGCTGATTCGTCCCTGGGTGTGCCGGGCCTGGTCGAAGTCACGCGCGCGGGAAATGTGACGGTGGCCAACACGCTGGGCAGCGGTGCGGTCGAAATGCCTGCGCTGATGGCTTTTCTCCCGCGCCTGTGCCGTCACTTGTTGAACGAAGAACTCCTGCTGCCCAACCTCGCGACCTGGTGGTGCGGACAGAGCCCCGCTTTTGATTACGTCCGGCAACACCTTCCCGACCTGGTCATCCGACCCGCGTTTGGGCCGATGCGGAGCGAGTCGATCGTCGCGGCAGGCCTGGACGAGAAGGCGCGCGCGACGCTTTTTGAAACTATTCGACGGACGCCTTTCGATTTTGTGGCTCAGGAGCAAGCCACGTTGAGCACCGCGCCGGTATGGGAGCGCGGACAGTTGGAAGCCCGGCCCGTAGTTGTGCGAGCCTTCGTTTGTGCTACCGCTTCGGGCTTTTCGGTCATGCCAGGCGGCCTGACGCGCTTTTCAAATGCCTCAAACGAAACGGTTGTCTCGATGCAACAAGGCGGCGCCAGCAAGGATACCTGGGTGCTGACCGATGGCCCGGTAAGTCAAGTCACCCTGCTTAAACCAACCCGCCATGTGATTCGACTCGAGCGGTCCGCCATCGAGGTGACCAGCCGGGTTGGTGATAACCTCTTCTGGTTGGGGCGCTACAGCGAGCGGCTCGAGGACCTCGTCCGAGTCCTGCGCTGTCTGCTCATCCGTTTGACCGGAGAGGCGGGCGCCGAGGAAACCCCGGACGTAAGCGCGATGGTGAGTTTGCTGGTGCATTTGGATTTGTTCCCTCGAAAATTTCACGAGGGTTACCGCCTGGCCGGAGTCGAACGAGAAGTGTACCTGCTGATCTATCAAACGCACCGTCTCGGTACGGTTCGCGAAGTAGCCGGACGGCTCCGCAATCTCGCCTTTGTGCTGCGGGACCGCTTTTCAGTCGATACCTGGAAGATCCTCGGGCGCGCTCAAGTCAGCGCCCGGGCGCGTCCAGGGCGTGCGCAGGCAGGCGAAGCGTTGGCCCTGCTCAACGCATTAGTCGCCGACCTGGCCGCGTTTAGCGGGATGGAAATGGAAAACATGACGCGTGGTCATGGCTGGCGGCTGCTGGACGTTGGGCGCCGGCTGGAGCGGTCGATCAACGTGGTCACTTTGCTGCAAGCCGCGGTGGGATTGAAGAGTCACGGATTGGCGGCGCTGGATCCGGTGTTGGAAATCACCGACAGCGTCATGACATATCGCCGGAGGTATTTCGCCGAGCCACAATGGCCCGGGGTTCTGGACTTGCTTCTAGCCGACGAATCAAACCCACGCTCGCTCGCCTTTCAGGTCGCTGCTTTGGCCGAGCATGCCGCACACCTGCCACGCGAAGCCGCGCCGATTAGTTTCGAGGTTCCCGCGGCTCAGATTGCCAACCTGAGCGAGATTCTCCTCAAGAGCGACTGGCAGGCATTGGCCGAGATTCCGGCTGAGGCGCTGGAGCAGAGCGCAACCGCGCTGCTGGAGCGCTGCGGCGTCGGTCTGCGTGCCATCTCCGATAGCATCACCCATCTCTACTTCAGCCACGCTGAAACCCGCGTTAGCTGAGCGACCGTGCGTTACGCCATCTCCCACAAAACAGCTTACCGGTATAACAATGCGGTATCGGTTTCGCACCACCTCATCCGGCTGACGCCGCGAGCGCTTCCCTACCAGCGTCCGCTGACTTATCGCCTGACCGCCGAACCGGCTCCAGCCTTTGCCGATTCCCACAAGGATTATTTCGGGAACATTGTCAATTTTATCAGCATCGAGGGCCCCCATCGTCAACTGGTTGTCGATTCCTATTGTGAAGTTGAAGTGACGCCCAAAGCGGTCATCGATCCCGAGGCTACCCCAACCTGGGAGAGCGTGGGCAAGCTTTGCTGTGATGAGGTTCATAAATCAGCCAGGGAGACATGCGAATTCTCGTTCCCCTCCCCGCTCATCCCGCTGCTGCCCGAGTTCGCCGGCTACGCTGCCTTGTCCTTCCCGCGGGGCCGACCTCTCCTCCAGGCTGCCATCGATCTGACGCAACAAATCCACAACGATTTCGACTTCGACCCTCAGGCGACGACGGTGGCCACCCCGCTGGAGCAGGTGTTTCGTCGGCGTCGTGGTGTCTGCCAGGACTTTGCCCAGCTCCAGATCGCTTGTCTGCGAACGCTCGGCTTGCCGGCGCGGTATGTCAGCGGCTACCTCGAAACCGCTCCACCCCCGGGTCAATCTAAACTCGTGGGCACCGATGCCTCACATGCCTGGGTCCAGCTTTGGTGTGGTGAAGCGGGTTGGGTCGATCTGGACCCAACCAACAACCTCCTGCCCGGTGAACGACATGTCACCCTGGCCTGGGGCCGAGATTTCGCCGACGTCAGCCCGCTCCACGGTGTCCTGGTCGGCTCCGGCAGCCACCAACTCAAAGTAGCGGTCGATGTCGTCCCGCTTGGCAGCGATTCGAGCAACAGCTCATCGAGTCTTGATCGTTGAGTAATCTTCGATTGATCGATCGTCAGGGAAGTGCGCTGCCATGATTCGATGGTAACCCGTTTGTTTCATGGCTCGACTCTGGAACCGCGCGCTGTGTCCGGGGTCGCCTCCCCAGCTTGACTCCAGTCCTGCCGACTGCGATCTTGCGAGGGCTTGGCGCAGGATTCCACCAGCAGAGCAACGAGCGAGTTGTTCGCGAAGGTCCTGGGAACTCCCGCGGTCCAATCCCTGATTGAACGCGCGGAGAAAGGAGGCGTGTTGTCTGGCAGTGGAATCAGCCTGGCTGCGCAGCCCTTTTTTGCGGTGTTGCTCCGCTTCCGGTTCCCGGAGCGTCCCATGGTTGTCGTTACCGACCAGCTCAGGACCCAGGAGATCTTTCAGCAAGACATCACGACCTGGATGCAAGGCATCGCGGAGTTCCCGGCGAACGCAGGACCTCCCTTGTTCTTTCCTTCTTGGGAAATTCTTCCGCACGAGGACCGGCTCCCGCACGTCGACGTTATTGGCGACCGCCTCGAGACTTTGTTGGCGCTCACCCGCGGTGAACCGGGCAAGGTCACTCCGGCTTCGTTCGTCGTTGCCAGTGTCATCGCGCTGCTGCAGCGAACGTTCCCGCGGCCGGCCTTCGCTGCACAAACGCGCGTTTGCACCCGCGGCGACCGGGTTGCGCCAATGGATCTCATCGAATGGCTGGAAGCCCAGGGCTATGAACCCGAGGCACAGGTCTCCCAGAAGGGTGAAATCTCGCTCCGCGGCGGGATTCTTGATTTGTTTCCATTGACGAGTCCCTGGCCGGTGCGCCTGGAGTTCTTCGGTGATGAGCTCGAATCGTTGCGTTACTTCGATCCGTTGACGCAGGTTTCGCGCGAGGAAATCCCGGCCGTGATGGTTCCGCCCGCAGGTGAGCTGGGGCTCCTGAAACGGGTGCAGAAATTGAATGAACCGGGGACGGAATCGAGCGGCAATATTGGCGGCCTCGGAACGCTCCTGGATTATCTGGCGCCGAACACGATTCTTTTGTGCTGTGAAGCGCAACAATTGCAACTGCAGGGGGAGGATTACGAGCGCCAGGTTTCGGGAAGCGACCCGTTATTCATCAGTTGGAGCAGTTTGCGGGCGCAGGCATCCGCCAGGGGCATGACCATCCTTGACCTCAAAGAGACCGAGGTAGTCGCCGACTGGAGCGAATCAAGCCCGCTTCCATTGGGGGCGGGATTAGAGATGCCGGAGGCTGGGCTGGAAGAGCTCACTTTACCCATGGTCAACGCGCTTCGATCTAGTGACCCCACAGTGCCAGCCCGGCTTGCGGATTTGCAGAGCCTCGAAGCCTTCCGGCCTATGGGTGACCGTCCGCCGGAACCGCACGTCGCACAGGCGCAGCGCAAAGAATTCTTCGCCCAAATTCACCACTGGTTGCGCCAGGACTTTGCGGTTCATCTCTTTTGCAATAACGACGGGGAACGTCAGCGGTTTATTGAGATTTGGCAGGAATACGGTCTGGAAACCCCTGTGCCAGTCACCGACGGTTACGCCACGCGGGTGCTCCCGGGGCTCACGATCCATTTGGGCAGCCTCGCCCGCGGGTTTCTGAGCGAATGGGCAAAAGCGGTCGTCGTCACCGACTCGGAAATCTTCGGACGCTACAAAGTTCAACGCCCGCGGCGTCTCAAATCACCCCACGCGCAAGCTGCCCGCTCCGCCCTCGATATTGATTTCACCGACCTGGAAGACGGGGATTACGTGGTCCACCTTCAGCATGGGATCGGGCGGTATCAGGGCCTCACCGTTTTGCCCGTCGGCGCGGGGCGAAAGCACGTGGGGGAAGCGGTGCTACCGGAAACGAGAGAAGCGGCGCCTATCGTCGGCCAGGAATGTTTAGTGATCGAGTACAGTTCGAACGATCCCGCCCAACCTCCGCCCAAACTCTACGTTCCGATCACTGAAGCCCACCTCGTCAGCAAGTATGTCGGGACCGGCAAAGCGCGGCCACCGTTGAACACGCTGGGCGGCACACGCTGGGCCAAGGCCAAAGCCCATGCGGAGCACGCCGTGCGCGATGTGGCTAGTGAACTGCTGGCGATCCAGGCGGCGCGCGAGTCGCAGGCCGGCTACCCCTTCGGTTCGGACACCTCCTGGCAAGGGGAATTCGAAAGCGCCTTTCTCTTCGAGGAAACCCCGGACCAGATGCGGGCCATCCTGGAAACCAAGAGCGATATGGAGCGTCCCAAGCCGATGGACCGACTGATTTGTGGCGACGTCGGCTTTGGCAAAACCGAGGTCGGGATCCGCGCCGCATTCAAAGCCGTGATGGGCGGCAAACAAGTGGCGGTGCTGGTCCCCACGACCGTCCTCGCCCAGCAGCACTACAACACATTTCGCGAGCGAATGGCGGACTATCCAGTGCGGATTGACCTGCTCTCGCGCTTTCGTACCCGCGGTGCCCAGCAGCGAGTCGTCAAAGACCTGGCGGCGGGCGCGGTGGACATCGTCATCGGGACACATCGCCTTCTGCAGGCCGACATTTCATTCAAGGACCTGGGCCTGGTGGTGATCGACGAAGAACAGCGGTTCGGCGTTTTACATAAAGAACAGTTCAAGATGCTGCGGAAATTGGTGGACGTGTTGACCCTGAGCGCAACGCCCATTCCGAGAACGCTCTATCTGGCGCTCACGGGCGCGCGGGATATGAGCACCATTCAGACGCCGCCCCACGATCGTTTGCCCGTGGAAACCATCGTCACGCAGTACGACGAACGGATCATTCGCGACGCGATCCAGCGCGAGCTGAATCGCGGCGGCCAGGTGTTTTTCCTCCACAACCGGGTGTTGACCATCGATACGATGGCGCAGAAACTCAGCACGCTGGTCCCGAACGCCCGCATCGTCGTCGGCCATGGCCAAATGCACAGCGACGATTTGGAAGCAGTGATGGCCAAATTTGTCAACGCCGAGGCCGACATTTTGCTATCGACCACCATAATCGAGAGTGGCCTGGATATTCCCAATGCCAATACGATTATCATCGATCGAGCCGATCGGTTTGGGCTCAGCGATCTTTACCAGTTGCGCGGTCGGGTCGGACGTTACAAACACCAGGCTTACGCCTATCTCTTGTTGCCACGTCATGCCGGACTGCTCGCCGACGTTCGCAAACGGTTGAGCGCGATCAAGCAATACTCGACCCTGGGCAGCGGGTTCAAAATCGCGATGCGCGATCTTGAGATTCGCGGGGCGGGGAACTTGCTCGGCTCTGAGCAAAGCGGCCATATCACCGCGGTGGGGTTCGAGTTGTACTGCCAGCTCTTGAAACAAAGCGTCGCGTCGCTCAAGGGCGAAAAAGTAAAGCCCCGAGTTGAAGTGGTGGTCCGGCTGGATTTCCTGGCCCTTAATCCAACCGAAGAAGGAGGCGCGAGAGAAGGCGCAACGCGCCGGGCGCAACGCGCCGGGCGCAAGCCGACACTCAAGCAGATTCCTTTGAGACAACCTTCGGGGAGGATCCGGATTCCCAGGCACCCCGGAGCAGGCGCCGGGCAACCGGCACCGAGCCTCGGCACCCCTCCCGCCCCACCGCCGCTCACATCCCCTTCAGCTATATCTCGGACTCACGCCAACGCATCGAGATTTACCGAAAACTAGCCCAAGCAACCGACAAGCCTTCGCTGCAGGGTTTAGAAAAGGAGCTGCGCGACCGGTTCGGACCGCCGCCGGCCGCGCTGGGACTTCTGTTGCAGGTGGCTGAACTCAAAGCGCTCGCCGCTGAGCGCGGCATTTCAGCCATCGAGGTTCAAGACGAGAAGCTGATGCTCAGCCGGAATAACGATTACATCATGGTCGGCACTAAATTTCCGCGACTCGTCAGGAAAGAAGCCGGCGCGCGCTTGAAAGAAATTAAGAAATTACTGATGTCGCTTTGAACCGGGACACAGGAAGCTGCTCCTCGATGCCGCGCCGCTCGATTGACGCTGCACAGGTAGGCGCACTTTTCACCACTCATGCAGTTTGGCGCGGAAGCTTTTGCACGTGCCCAAGTGGGGCCGGTTGGCGATCCACCGCAGCGACAGGAACGCGCCGGTCGTCGCTATCGTTCCACTGGCCGCCTCCATGGAAAATGTCAAATCGGGATTGCGCTGGTTTCCAGGCCGACGCCTTTTTGCCGCTTGCCCTGACGCGAGCAAAGTGCGAAGGTCATTTACCAAACTTCTACCATGGTTTACTACAGCTATTGTTTAGAGCTGGACCGATTCGGGGGCGCTTTTTGCGGACCTGGATTTCACGGCCGCCGGTTTTTCTCAGCCGGTCCATGGAAATTCTCCTTCGCGCATGAGTTTTGCGCGGAGAGATTAACTGAGGGATCACGCGCGGAGTGCGCGTGATTCGAGAACGATCATCAAACAAAACAACAAGGAACAAGTATGCGGAATCGACAGGTGGGTGGCCAGGATGCTCTGTCCCGGCGCGACTTTGGAAAACTGACCATGGCCGCGTTTGGCGGAGTGCTCCTGGGAACGGCAGTCGCGGGTCGCGCCGCCGACAGCGTGAAACATGACGGGGCGCTGCTGCTGCAGGACAAGCACGTGTGTCGCGGGCTCAATACCTGCAAAGGAAAAGGAAAAGGCGGCGATAACTCGTGCGCCGGGGTGGGTAAATGCGCCGCGACCGAGGCGCACTCGTGCAAAGGGGACAATGCTTGCAAGGGACAAGGCGGGTGCGGCGAATATCCAGGCCAAAACTCTTGCAAAGGCACGGGCGATTGTGGTGTGCCGCTCGAGGAGAAAACCTGGAAAAAAGCGCGCAAGGCCTTTGAGGCTCAGATGAAGAAGGCGGGAAAAACCTTCGGTGAGGCGCCCAAGAAGACTTGAGGCCGGCCGCTGAGCGCCAGCAGACGTGCAGGCGCCGCCGCGCACAATTGGCCCGCGGACGCCGAAACTCGCGGGGCATACGAAGGATTCGAGACGCAGACGGCCGGGACGGTTGAATGAGATCGTGTTGTTATGGCTGAGAAACGCCTGGGCTATCCGCATCTGGGACTCGGAGTCGGGCTCCGCACCGTCCACTTCGATCACATCCTGCAGCATCATCCGCCGGTGGATTGGTTTGAGGTGATCTCGGAAAATTTCATGGACTCGCGCGGGCGCCCACGGTACGTGCTGGACCAGATCGCGGAACGTTATCCGGTAGTGATGCATGGCGTCTCGCTGTCGATCGGCAGCACTGATCCGCTTAACTTCGAGTATCTCGGCAAGCTGAAGGCATTGGCTCGCGAGATCCGACCTCGTTGGATCTCTGACCACGTGTGCTGGACCGGGGTTGCCGGTCGAAACACGCACGACCTCCTGCCGATGCCTTTGACCGAAGCCTCGCTCAAACACGTGGTGGAACGAATTCGCACGTTGCAGGATTTTCTCGAGCGTCCGTTCGTTCTGGAAAACCCCAGCACGTACGTTGGCTTTACCGGCTCGACGCTCAGCGAATGGGAGTTTATCGCCCGAATGGCTCAGGAAGCGGATTGTGGACTGCTGCTGGACGTGAACAATGTGTACGTTTCAAGCGTGAACCACGATTTTGATCCGGAGGAATTCATTCGCTCGGTGCCGCACGAGCGGGTCGTGCAGTTTCACCTTGCCGGCCACGCCAATCGGCGCACGCATCTGATTGATACGCACGACAGCCAGGTTGTGGATCCGGTCTGGATGTTGTACCGACTCGCGCACCAGTTAACCGGCGGAGCGTCGACCTTGCTGGAGTGGGACGCAAGGATTCCCCCTTTTCCGGTGGTGCACGCGGAGGTATTGAAGGCCAAACGTCACATCGGCACGGAGCTAGCCGATGGAGCGATGTGGAGCGCCGACGCCGAGCCAGCGCGCTTCGACGTCGGCCAGGAAGAGGCGCCCGCGGTGGAGACCGAGGAAGGCGAGTTCCCGCATCCGCTGCACCATATCGCCGCCGCTGTTGAATGAGCACGCCTGGCGCGGGAACCGGGCCGCGGGAACTCAGCCAGCTCCAGCTCTGGTTCCAGAGGGTGATCACCGACGCGCAGGGAGCCGAAGCCGGCGTCTCTTCAGAGGAAGCGCAGCGGCTCATTCAACTGGCTCCAGGCGATCTGGAGCGGGTGATCACCCGCTCACGCGCACTCACGGCTGCCGAGCGCCTGGCCATTTATGCGAATGCCTACCACAGTCGCTTGCTGGAATGCCTCGGCGAGGTCTTTCCGATGCTCAAGCGCACTCTCGGCGAAGAGGCTTTCGACGGCCTGGCATTTGGTTATCTTCAGGCTTTTCCCTCGCGCAGTTACACCCTCAACGAATTGGGCCGGCACTTCCCACTGTATCTCGAGCAAACCCGGCCCTCGCCTCGCGACGGCGAGAGCGTCACGGTCGATGAAACGGACACAAACGCAGCGCTCGCATTGGCCGTAGACTGGCCGTCCTTCCTGATTGATCTCGCCGGCCTCGAGTGGGCGATTTACGAAGTGTTCGATGGTCCTGGGGTCGAGGGAGCGGTCCTTCTGAGAAACGATCAAGTCCTGGCGATCCCTGCCGAACGATGGCCCGAAGCGAAACTGACGCCGGTCACTTGCTTGAAGCTGCTCGCGACACGATTTCCCGTAAACGATTACTACACGGCCCTGCGAAAAGCCAAAATCGACGAATTGCCTCCTGTGCCGGCATCGGCTGAAACGTTCGTCGCCCTGACTCGTCGCGAATATGTGGTGCGGCGCTACAATCTTTCGCGGCTCGAATACGAGTTGCTCAAGGCGTTGAAAGAGGGGCGCTCCGTTGGGGAAGCCGTGGAAAGCGTTGTGCCCCTTGCGGGACCCGATCTGGACCTGCTCGCCGTTAATCTCCAAACTTGGTTCCGCAATTGGACCGCGGAGGGATTTTTTCAGTCTGTCAGCCTGTAAAGGGCCATTACCGAGCGAAATATTTCCAGCAAAACCGCCCAACAAACCCAAGCATTCCAGCAGCGGCTGCAATGGATACCGTTTTCAAAAAGGCAGTCCGCGCGCGCTTTAATTCAAATCCGGAGAGCTGCGATTCACTGCGAAACCAGCCATATATTCCGAGGAGAACGAAACTGGCGACGCAAAAGCAGAGCCCCCATAGAACGACGCCCCAGACAAACTCACCGATTTTGTGCACGAGGACAGGGTCTGGCTGGCTCCCTAATGCGTCAAATTACATTATTGTAACTTTGACCGCCCGCCGAGTAGAGCTATCCTCGACGCATGAAGCCCACTATTCCTGCTCCGCCGTTTAAGAGGCGTCGAATCCTCTTCTGGACACTCATCGTTCTCCTGGTGTTTCTCCTTGGCCTGATTTCTTCTTCATTAATTTCAGCCCATATGCTGATCGAGGCGCGATACGTGCGCAAGATGGAACGTCTGGCGAGGGCGGTCGGAGACGCCCTGCAGGACCACATTCGCACCAATTCCATTTACCCAAGCAGGCTTAAGGATTTCCCGTTTTACGACGAGCGGGTTTTTACGGAGCTTGGTGTGAAGTCGGAGGATGTGCAAAAACTAAAATACTACACCGACGGCTTCAGCTTCAGGCTCTCCTACGAAACGGCTGATTTCCGCTTTATCCTGACCGGGGACAAGATCAAAGGCATTTCCCTCTTCGAGCCCATGACACGGAAGACCGATTCATGAATTATGAACATGGCCGCCTGCAAGGCTCCGCACGTCGAGCACCATTCTGAATTGCGTGCCCGAATCAGGCCGCTTGGCTTAGGCCTGGCTTCCCATCTTAATCCCAGCCGCGGCGAATAGATTCACGATCGTGAACCCAGTCCGGGTCGTCGTGCGCTCCACGCCAACCCACTCTCAGTTGCGTCCCCATTGCGGTTTCCCAGCGCAGGAATCGCTTGCGGTATTAAGACCAGGACGCCGTACCGGAAGACATTATTCTCAAGAATCCTGGCACAATCCGCCGACTGCTTCTGCAAAGGAGTTGGGTCCTCAGAATCGGGTTCCTGCCTGACGAGACGGATCCACGGGCCTTGCGCGTTCCCGGAAACCTGTCATGGTCCATTTCATTCAAACCATTTGGGCGACCCTAATCTTCAGCGGGACGGCCGCTATGTTTCTGGCCATGACCTTGGCGGCACTGTGGCACCTGCGCTGGGTGCGGCGGTTGCCCGCACTGGAGGCGCTAACACCCGCGGCGGGGTTCGCCGCGTCGCCGGGGGGACAGATTCGATGCTCTGTAGTTATCGCCGCGCGGGACGAGGAAGCGCGGATTGAACAGACGATCCGCCACTTACTCGCGCAGCGCGGAGTGGAGGCTGAGTTCATCGTTGTGGATGACAGGTCGACTGACCGAACGAACGAAATCCTTCAGCGGTTGGCGCAACACGATGCGCGGGTACATGTCAAGCGCGTGGACGTATTGCCGGACGGCTGGCTCGGCAAGTGCCACGCGTGCCACGTCGGAGCCAACGCGGCCACTGGTGACTGGATTCTCTTCACGGATGCCGATTGCTGGTTGAAGCCCGACGTGATCGCGCGGGCGGTGAGATTGGCGGAACGCGATGGAGCCGATCACGTGACAATGACTCCGGGGACCGCCCTCGAAAGCCTGGGTGCTCGGGCGTGGCATCTTTTGTTTCTGACGAGCTTGCTGAATTGGTTTTCCGGGGTGAATCAGGACCGGCCCAAGTCGTATCTGGGCCTCGGCGCCTTCAATCTGTTGGGCACCGCCGCATATCGGCAATGCGGCGGCTACGAGGCCCTGCGCCTCACAATACTGGATGACGTTAAGCTCGGGTTGCTCCTGCGCCGGGCGGGCAAAAGGACCCGCGCTTTTCTCGGCGTGGACGATGTGGAATGTCACTGGGGGAACACGGTGACGAGCATGGTTAAGATCATGGAGAAGAATTATTTCGCGGCGGTCGACTTCAGGTTCGAGTTGGTGCTCGGGGGCAGCGCATTCATGATTCTCGTGTTCGCTATTCTCCTCGCGGGGTTGTTAAGCGGGACGGTATCAGGACTTGTTGCCGGACTATCGCCGCTTTCGCTAATCCTGCCGGCGGCAATCCTGGCGAAACGGATAGGTTGGTCATGGCCGTGCGCGGTTTACGTGCCATTCATGTTTCCGGTGCTCTTTTATGCCATGCTCAACTCGACTGTGCTGACGCTTCGTCAAGGTGGCATCCGATGGCGCGACACGTTTTATCCGCTGGACGCGTTACGGGCAGGAAACGTGCGGTAACACTGTGAGGCCGGTCAGCGCCGCCGACCGATGCTTAACCCTAAAATTCGCGGCGAATGGAGACTTGATAACCTCGGCAATGGAGCGTGGCCGTAAGCGCCGGTGAGTGGCCACAAAGATGCACAAAAATCGCAAAATGGGAAAAATTAGTTTGCCGGGAGACACGTTGGCACACGCGCGTGTTGAGTGGGTCTCCGAGGAAAATTTTGCGTTTTTTGCGCCTTTTTGTAGCTGCTCAATTCGGGGTTATTTGATGTCGCCGAAGTGGACGTTTTCTGGTTCCTCGGGCTGATCGAGGATTTGGATGGTAGTAGCGGGACCCAAATCCGGTCCCGCCCATGAACGCAACACCCAGACGATCTTCTTGTCGGGCGTCATTTCCACCGCCTGCACCGGCGGGTCGGTTCGATCGATCGGACCGCTCCATTCGTTCACCCAACTATTGATCAGCGTGTTCCCGTTTGGCAGCCGCCAGGCCAGTTGCAACGACCCAAGCTTATTCGGCAGCGCGTCGGCGCGGGTGAATCTCGCAACCGTCTCCCCTCGGCGAGTCACCTCACGCACGTCGCGGCGGTCGACGATCAGCACGTTTCCATTGTTTAACGGGGTGACGCCCCAGGGGCCATCGCAGGGGAACGACCAAACTTCTTTGCCCTCCGCGTTGTATTCACAGACTTTGGCCAAATCCATGTGGGCGATCAGGAGCGTCCCCGAAGCTGTGAGCCGCGCGTGTCGAAAATGGCCGTGAGTGCTCTTCGGGTTGCCAACCGGCACCGGGAATTCTTTCTTAATTTCGCCAGTCAAGATGTTTACCACCCTGACCGTGGCCGGGTCGCCGTTTTGCACGTAAAGAACATGCTCGTGTCCGATCGGCACCGCGGTATGGATCTCAGTGCCTTTGGGCGCGTCAAGATTCCAAATCACCTTCTTCTCCGGGGAGATCAGTTTGACGGCGTATTGATGCGCGAGCAGGAGGTTGCCGTTGGAGAGCAG